>JASLEL010000399.1 GCA_030151145.1 Aquirhabdus sp.
ACGATACCGAGGAGTTCTTTCAGCACAACACGCCGCTGTCGGGTCTGGACAAACTCCAAGCGCAGGCACAGGAGCAGATGGCGGCACCGTGTCATATTCCGCTGATCAAACCACTCGGCGTGATGCCGAGCAGCTTGATCAGCGGAATATGACACGGTGCCGCCATCTGCTCCTGTGCCTGCGCTTGGAGTTTGTCCAGACCCGACAGCGGCGTGTTGTGCTGAAAGAACTCCTCGGTATCGTGGTTCAGCACCATCAGGCCACGGTTATCGCGGGTCTTGTTAAACAGCTCGGCACGCCGGATCAGATCGTCACCATTACCACCGGCGAGGGTGGCTTGTAAGTCAGTCTTGATCCCCGTGATCGAGAAGCTATGCACAAGGTCCGAGATCGACTCACTGGTGCGCAGGAAGCGCTCGACATAGGGCATCAGCAGCTGCGACATGCTGATACCGCCAAAGTTAAAGGCAGGCTTGAGCACATCCGGCAACGGATGCGAGATCAGCGTCAGCAAACGGTCACTGTGCACCTGCTTACCCATCACAAACCACGATCGCGGGTAAAAGAACCACTTATCCGTCGGATCAATCGCGTTGTATTCCACCGGCGAAGTCCAGATGGCTTCGACGTTCTTAAAGCCCTTGAGACTGCCTTTTTGGATGGAGGCGGGATCGATCAAGAGCGGCAGGTCTTGCTTTTTCTCCTGCCCTTTGATGTCGATAAAAATCTGCGCCCGACCAAAGAAGCCATCCTGCTCGGCGGCTTTGCGCATCAGGTCTTGTACGCGATGTTTAATCAGCGCTTGCTCGATGGCAGAGACTTTGGTGCGGTCAGTCTGACCGGTGGTCTTGATCTTGATCCACTTGCGGGTCATCTCGACCGCAAGGGTGGTGGTCGGTGCGCGATACTCCGAGCGCGTCGCCATCTCGGAGAGCGTGCCATAGCCGAGGAAGCTGTTCATCTCGGCATAAAAACTATTGGCATAGTCATGGCAGCGGGTGTTGGCGGCATCAAGTGCGATACCGAGCGTGCTCTCGGCAAAGCCCTGTGGGATCACGCCTAATGGCAACTCGGGCGTGTAAAAGCGCGCATCATGCGCTTGTGCAGCCACACCATCGACCGCACGAAGGCTGATATGCGTTGGAATACGGGTGGGGATTTCTTGAACAGGATTATTCAAGACCTGCTTCTTACAGGCATGGCTATCCCGCCCGAACAGTCTGTTCAGGATCAAGTGAAAGATCGTCATAAGCGTTCCGACAGGTCGAGCGACCCAAGGGTTAAGACCATAAAAAAAACCGCCTCAGCGGGCGGTCATGGGATTGTGGACAGAGAGGACTAACGACTGACAAGCACAAAAAAGCCCGACTTTTTCAAGTCAGGCTTCAGACACGCTCATGTCAGCGATTCATCTTTAGTGCTTCGTTACTGTCATACTTTCACAGTCTGTGGCCGGCCTCAAGCCGTTTTTGCATCACCCCTTAAAAATGCCATGCAACAATCGCAATTCGAAAGCGCTTCGGATCAATTTCCTCGTGCTGAATTGTTATAGCCATAGCGACTTTTCAGAAAATGACACGATATGTGACGCTCACAACCCAAAATGACAGCTTATGTGTCGTCAAGCAATGTCATTATGTGTCGCTGATTGGTACCAAGTCTCTGATTTATCGCGGCTGAAAATGACACCTTATGTGTCGCCTGACGGTAGACGTCAGACGACACGTATGCTGTCATAAACGACACATAACGTGTCATGCGACGACACAAAGGCCCGCGCCGATCAGATGCGGGCCTTTGCTGTTTAGATGGTTATTGATAAACCGCGCCGTTAATTGACTGCAGCCATCGCAATGCCACCCAGAATCATCATCCTTGACGTTTCTTCCAACTCCATCAATCGATCGCCTTCCCCATCTTCGATCTTAAACAGGATCAGTTCGTTCAAACCCGCTATTAACCCGATCACCATTTCCGTGTTGATCGGCGACAGGCTGGCAACTTTGGATTGCTCTTCTGCATATAGCGCAATAATGAGATCAGCGAATTGCTGGATCACTTGGCGACGTGCTCTCATGCCCTCAGCCCCCAGTGACAAGATGTCGATATAGAGTCGCTTCATAAGCGCCGCCTGAGCTTGCATGGCCTTGAGATATGCATGGGTCCCCTGTTGCACACGCTCAAGCATGGGCACGTCCGTTTGTTCGACGGCTTGACGGAGCATCTGCAAGATATGACCGCTGTTTTCGATATAGAGCGCTAAAAAACACGCCTCCTTGTTTGCGAAATGCTCATAGAAGGTCCGCTTGGAAACCTTCGCTTCGCGCACAATGTCCCCCGTGTAGAGCTCAGCGAGCGATTGTTGCTCCAGTACTACCGCCAACCCCGCCAGTAAACGACTGCGATAATCCTTTTGATCGTTGTAATCAGGCATCTCATGACTCAGTGAAAAATTGAACTTGACAGATATTATACATGTGGTACATTTTTGTACCAAAGCCATAACTTGAGTTTAGCCATGAATCTGCGTCATCAACGAATCCTCATCACGGGTGCTGCACGCGGCATCGGCGCTGAAACCGCACGCCAGCTCGCCCATCAGGGCGCAAGGCTTGCGCTGGTCGGCCTTGAGTCCGAAAGGCTTGAGGCATTGGCCAAGGAGCTCGGTCCACACCACGTGTGGATCGAATGCGATGTCACTGACAAAGATTCCGTGCAGGCGGCTGTCGCGTACTGCTGTACTGCACTCGGCGGCCTTGATGTGGTCGTCGCCAATGCAGGTATCGCCAGCAACGGCACCGTCGCGGTGAGCCCAGTCGATGCGCTGGTAAAAACCGTCGAGGTGAATCTCATTGGTGTGATCCACACCGTCAGCGCAACCTTGCCGGCACTGACAGAAAGCCGCGGCTATTACCTGCTGGTATCGTCGGCTGCGGCCTTAAAATCCATGCCCGGCACGTCGGCCTATGCGGCCTCAAAAATAGGCGTCGATCATTTTGGCAACGCGCTGCGGCTCGAAGTGGCCCACAAAGGCGTATCCGTCGGGGTGGTCTACCCGGCCTGGATCGATACGGATCTGGTGCGGGATCAACAGCGGGATCTGGCGTCTTTTAATGATGCATTGAAGCATCTACCGTGGCCCTTCAACGTGATGACTTCGGTCGAAGCCTGCGCATCGGCCTTCGTCGCAGCGATCGCAGCACGGCAACGCAAGACCTATATCCCCTCGGTGCTGGCGCCGTTTGGTGCCGTGCGTCAGGTATTCATGAGCCCGGTCTGGGAGTTCTTGGTGAAGCGGCAGGCCAAGATCTCGATACCTAAGGTCGAGCAGGAGGTCAAAGCACTGGGGCGCGCGTTTGGTGCGAGCAGCATGGGGCTATCTGCTCAGCCACGCTCCAGCGTAAGAAAGAAGGAATATCCACAAACATGAAGATACTGCTGCCTGATGGCATGATTGATCCGCATATTCATCTGTGGGATCCGCTCACGACATACCGGCAAGCCACGCTGGAGGCGCACCTGCTGCATCGGGTGACCAAGATCCCGCGTGTAGCTCGCTGGCTGATGCCTAAGCGGGATCGCCAGTTTATAGGCCACCCTCATCATGTGCTCAAGCCCTACCTGCCGCAGGATTATCGGGCGAATGCGGGCAGCTTGCCCATTGCCACAGTGGTCCATATCGAGGCGGATTGGCCGCGCAGGACGCCTCATGACTCGGTCGAGGAAACCCGCTGGATTTGCGGACTTCCATTAGGCGAACAAGGCACCCCGAAGCTGGGCGCTATCGTCGCACAGATCGATCCCCGCTGGCCCAATGCGGCTGCCATCCTCGACGCGCATCTCGCGGTGACGCCACTGGTCCGTGGCGTGCGCTGCATTGCGTCCCACCATCCAGATCCCGGCGTGCGCAACTTCGTCGATCAGCCCGGCATACTGACGGAGCGCGCGTTCCTGCGAGGCTTTAGTGCCATTGCGCAGCGCGGACTGAGCTTTGAGCTGTGGTGTTATGCGCACCAGTTGCCTGAGGCGCTGACACTGGTGCGCGAATATCCTGAGACGACTTTTGTGCTGAATCACTACAGCACACCAGTCGGCCTCTTTGGCCGACGCGGGCAGCACACCAGTCGGCCTCTTTGGCCGACGCGGGCAGCACACAGGCCGCAACAGCAGAGCACGTGCCGCGCAGTTGGCCCGCTGGCGTGACGATATCGCCGCATTGGCGGCCCAGCCCAATGTCGTTGCCAAACACTCCGGGCTTGGCATGCCCTTATTAGGGGCTGAAGTAAGCCATGCAGTCGATATCGGCTCGCTGGATGAGCTCAGAGACAAGGCTGCGCCGTTGATTGAGCATCTGCACGCCTGCTTTGGGTCTGATCGGACCATGTGGGCCTCCAACTATCCGATCGATAAACCTGGGATCACGATTCCAGCCAGTGTTCAGATCCTCGCCGAGGTGCTGGGCAGTCGTGCGGACTACCCGAAGTTACTGCGTGATGTGGCTGCGCGTACCTACCACATCCAAACCACCCCAGCAGACCTTTCTGTACAGAATAAAACCGCAAATAAAGGAAGCCAGCCATGATCTTTAACGCAACGCCCTCATCTCTGAAAGGGCAAGTGATCCTGATCACGGGTGCTGCTGGTGGGATCGGTGCGTCAACCGCGATGCGCCTAGCCAAGCACGGCGCGCAACTGGCGCTCTGCGATCTGGACCAGTCCGCATTAAATGCCCTAAGCGCACGCCTTAACAACAAACCGCTGCTGATCCATACCGATGTCACCCATCTCGACTCCTGCTTAGCCGCAGTTGAAACCGCCCGACAGCACTTCGGACGCATTGACGCGGTGTGGGCGAACGCCGGGATTTCTGCCTTCGCACCGCTTGAGCTCATGGCGGCTGACGCGTGGCATCGCGTGATTAACGTCAACCTGCTCGGCACCTACAACATCATCAAGGCGGCACTGCCCGAGATCATCCATGCGCGTGGCTATGTGGCGATCACGGCATCGGGTGCCTCCTGGGCTCACTCTCCTGGTCATTCGGCCTATGCGACCTCCAAAGCTGGGGTCGAGGCACTCGCCAACTCTCTACGTGTAGAGCTGGCGGATCGTGGGGTCCGCGTCGGGGTCTTTCACCCGATGTGGATCAGAACGCCGATGGTGACCGAGAAGCAAGACCAGAATGCCGCCTTTAATGCCTTCTTTAATGCGCTCCCTGCACCACTGCGTAAGATCACCGAGGCCGATGAATTTGCGGCAGTCCTAGAGCGAGCGTTTGCACGCAGAGCGTCCAAAGTCATCTATCCCGACTACAACTGGATGCTGCACGGCATACGTGCATTTTTGCCGACCAAGGCACTCACCGCCACGACACGTCGGATCGCACCTGAGATCAGGCGCATTTATGCACGGCAGATACAGGACGCGTCTGGACAGGCATCGGGTCTTCCCGAGCGTTACCAAAATTCATCGCCACCCGCTTCTACTCAGAAGAAACCACGATAAAAAAAACCAGATCGAGAGTATCAGTACCGTTAACGCCACATCAGAAAGCCACGATCAGTGCGCTCTGAAGTCGTGTTAATGGTGCATCTGCCTGACGGCGGCATTGTTTTTGGGTATGGGTCGATGATGTACGACAAACATTGGCTTTCTACAAATCTAGACCTCGGCTGAGCTGATATCACCTGTCTTTAAAGACGCTTCGGACTCTTTGAACAAAGCGTCCAAAGCGGGTATTTATACACCGGACTGCAGCAGCAAGATTTCATTGATCATCATTGATTGATCAAAATTTGATTGACAAGCCCGTCTCTCGCATTTAGATTAGTGAACAAGTGTTCACTGAGCGTAAACCATCATGCCAAACGAGATTGTAGTCAGCGAAGTCCCCCAGACGACCAAGACACATCACACGGTCATCCAGACGACGGGTGCCATTCTGCATCTTGCCCTGCGCTGCGCCCAAGAGCTGACGGATCTCGTCGCAGAAGTGCACAGCACCATCACCGACATGCCCTCCCCGTTGAATAAAACACATCGCGCCAATGCCCGCTTTGCGCCGTTTGCCTATCGCATCGTGGCAGGGAGTTTTGCACTGCTGGCGCGCTTTAGTCATCTACTCACAGCCCAGCAGACTGAA
>JASLEL010000415.1 GCA_030151145.1 Aquirhabdus sp.
TAGGAGCAACACCTCATGTCACACAGCAAACTGCAAACCCTGACCCCCATCGCCGCAATGCTGGCCATGACCCTGACTGGTGCAGCCCATGCCGCCGATATGGCCGCCAGCAGCGCCGCAACCACAGCAACCACCACCGCCAAAGACGCCACCTGTGGCGGTGCCAAGAAAGATCATGAAGGCAAATGCGGTGCCGAGAAAAAAGCCCACGAAGGCAAATGCGGCGCAGGCAAAAAAGCCATGGCCATGAAAGCCAAAGACGGCAACTGTGGTGCCGCTAAAGCCGCCAAAGAAGCCAAATGCGGTATCCATCCGGCAGCCATGGGCGGTATGAAAGAAGGTAAGTGCGGCGAAGCCAAGTGCGGCGCCGACAAAGGCAAAAAAATGGAAAACGGCATGGTCGTCGAATCCTATGTCCATCCAGCCGCCATGGGTGGCATGAAAGAAGGCAAATGCGGCGAAGCCAAGTGCGGTGCCGACAAAGGCAAGAAAATGGTCAACGGCATGGTCGTTCAGAAATAATCCGCCCAAGTAACCCCACATACCGGGTTCAGGGCGCAATGTCGGCCTGAACCGGTTTTCACCTAGACCCATCAAGTGACCATCATGACAGCCAGCAACGCAGCGCCTGCAACCGTAGCGCCAAAGCCGATTTCCGGTGCCGGACTCGGACTGCGGCGGGACTTTCTATCCGATCTGTCGGCCGATCTGGACAGTGATCATCTCGGCACACTGCCGGACTTCTTTGAGATCGCACCAGAGAACTGGCTCGGTATGGGCGGGCGGCATGCACGGATGCTGCGCATGCTGACGGAGCGCTTCCCGTTCGTCTGTCATGGCCTGTCGCTCTCGATAGGCGGCATACAGCCGCTGAACACTGAATTTCTCAAGCAGATCCGCAGCTTCCTCGATCTGCATGACATCGCGTATTATTCCGAACACTTAAGCTATACCAACGACGGCTCGTACCTGTACGACCTCATGCCCATTCCCATGACCATGGCGGCCGTGCGCTACGTGGCTGATCGGGTCATGCAGGCACAGGAGATCCTTGGGCGTCGCCTGATCCTGGAGAATGTCTCGACCTACGCCATGCCGGGTGCCGAGATGACTGAGGCCGAGTTTGTCCGTGAAGTCATCTCGCGCGCCGACTGCGAATTGCTGCTGGATGTGAATAACGTCTACGTCAACAGCATCAATCACGGCAGCGATGCCCGCGCCTTTATCCATAGCATGCCTGCCGATCGCGTGCGCTATCTGCATATGGCGGGTCATTATGTCGAAAGCGACAGCCTGCTGATCGATACCCATGGCAGCGATGTCTGCGATGACGTCTGGGATTTACTGGATTTCACCTATGATACGGTCGGCGTAAAGCCGACCCTACTGGAACGTGACTTTAATCTGCCCCCGTTTAACGATCTGCTGATTGAGGTTGATCACATCCGTCAGAAGCAGCGACCAGCCATCCCCAAATCCGCAGCGAATGCAGGAGTGGCTCATGTATAATAGCGCTTTGCTGACTCCACCGACCCTGCAGCCGTTTCAAGAGACGCAGCGCCGCTTTACCCACTGGGTCCGCCATCCCGATCTGACCGAGACACCCGACGGCATCGCACCCGCACGCATGCAGGTCTATCATGATCTGATTTTCAATAATATCCAGAGCTTTATCGAGCATAGCTATCCTGTGACGCAAGCCATGCTGCCGGATGAACTCTGGCAGCGGCTGGTGTGGATGTTCTTTCAGACCGCACAGTGCGACTCGCCGTTCTACTACGACATCTCGCTGCAGTTCCGCGAATGGCTGGATAGCTCGACTAGCAGCGACATCACCGTGCTACACACGCATTACCCATGGCTACGCGAACTCTTGCACTACGAGTGGCTTGAGCTGTACGTCGATATGGCTGAGACCACATGGACTGCATCCACGGCAGCGCCAGATCACGACGCCCTACACCTGCGCACCACCTGCTGGGTACTGGCCTACCATTATCCGGTCCACACCTGGACCACGGATGACCATCCAGACCAACCCTTGCCTGCACCGGCATGCCTCGCCATATATCGCGATGAAGACGATCAGACCCGTATCGAAGTCGTCACACCGCTCATGGCGCTGGTGATTGACGCCCTGAGCCCGGATCTCGCCATCGGCAGAGAGGTACTGACACACACCATCTGTCAGGCGACCGGAAGTATGATGGCCGACGCGACCGCATCGCTCCAATCGGTGCTGGACTGGCTACGGATGCGTGATCTCGTGGCCTAAATCCGCCGCCACCTCCTCCGCCACAGAGCCGTGCCTCCACCTGAGGATACGTGTTGAATATATACAATATTGATAACGAATCCCGCATTGAAAAAGAGGTGCCGGGCCGTATTTTTATGCTATAACCGTGTCGTAGTATCCTGTAATTTGACGGGACACCAGACGATCTCAGGTCCCGCAATATCGCAGCATCCATCAGATAATTCAAACGATTAAGGGATAAACCATGAAAACCGTCGCGTACATTCTGCATCAGAAACCCCACCAGGCGCTCTATACCGTCTCTCCTGACGCATCGGTGCTGGATGCCATTACCCTGATGGCAGAAAAAGGCATTGGTGCCCTGATCGTGGCCGACAAAAACAAAATGGTAGGCATCATCAGTGAGCGTGACTACGCACGTAAAGTCGTCCTGATGGAACGCGCCTCCGCAGATACCAAAGTCTCCGAAATCATGACCGCCAATGTCATCACCGTGAGCCCGCACCACACCAGCGAAGACTGCATGGTGCTCATGACCGACAACCGCCTGCGCCACCTGCCGGTCATGGACGGCGACAAACTGCTCGGCATGCTGTCGATCGGCGACTTGGTCAAGACCGTGATCGACGACCAGCGCAGTCTCATCGACCAACTGCAGCGCTACATCCGCGGCGAATAAGTCGCGGCAATAAATCGTAGCGCATCGTCCGTACGGATACTTACGGCATAGCCACACGACATCCTTGACCACATCCGAATGCGACCGATGAGTCGCATTCCTTCATTTCCCCTTGCATACAGGACGCCTCGCCATGTACCAGCTCCATATCGCCCACAAGAACTACTCGTCTTGGTCACTGCGTCCATGGATCCTCCTGACGGAGCTGCAGATCCCGTTTCAGGAGCATGTGCATTTGTTTAGCGAGGACAACTGGGATGAATTCCGCAGCTTCTCCCCAAGCGGCAAGGTGCCCTGTCTGGTCACGGACGATATTCCGGTCTGGGACTCGCTCGCGATTACCGAATTTCTCGCTGAGCGGCATCCCGGTGTCTGGGCCGCCGATCCGGTCGCGCGGGCATGGTCGCGCTGTGCCGCATCCGAGATGCACTCTGGCTTTGGCAGCCTGCGCGAGATCTGCTCCATGAACTGCAGCGTGCGCTATCAGCTGCACGAGATCCCGGCTAGCCTGCAGAAAGATATCAGTCGCATCGACGAGCTCTGGCATGAGGGCATGAGCCGCTTTGGCGGGCCGTTCCTAGCAGGTGCGGACTTCACGGCGGTGGATGCTTTCTTTGCCCCTGTGGCCTTTCGCATCCACAACTATGGCCTGAGCTTAAGTGCGCCATCCATGGCCTATGTCGCGCGTCTGCTCGACTTGCCCGGCATGCAGGCTTGGGCGCAGGCGGCATTGCTTGAGCCCCGTGAGGAGCAGCACGAGCAGTATTGCCTGCAGTATGCGTCAGTACTCAGCGATGCCCGCCATACAGCGGCCTGACCGATATAGACACCACCACGATCACCATGCCCACGGGAGTTGCCAGCTATGAGCGTCGATGTCACTACCCAGATCGTGATTGCCCGCCCGCGAGCCATCGTCTCTGCATATGCCAGCAATCCCGAGCACGCCCCGGTCTGGTATGCCAATATCGTATCCAGTCAATGGTTCACCGAGCCGCCACTTAAGGTCGGCTCGCGTCTGGCCTTTATCGCGCACTTTCTGGGTCGACATCTCACTTATACCTATGAAGTCATCGACTTTGTGCCAGGTGATTATCTGACCATGCAGAGCAGCAGTGGTCCTTTTGCCATGACCACCACCTATGCCTGGCAGGACACGGATGACGGCTATACCCTCATGACGCTGAACAATCAGGGCAGCCCGGGCGGTTTTTTCCGCCTGCTGACGCCACTGCTGGTGCCCGCCATGCGCCGGGCCAATCGTCAGGACCTGCTCAGGCTCAAAGCCCTGCTCGAATCGTCCATATGACGCCCATCATCTGACGGCAAATCGGCTACACTGTGGCTGATCATTTGGTATTTTTTTCAGGATAGACGTATGTCTTCGTCTGCGGTTTCAGTGAACGCCCGCCATCGTCCTCTGCTCTGGCTCGCTGCCATGGGCTTCTTTATGCAAGCCCTCGACTCAACCATCGTCAATACCGCGCTGCCTGCGATGGCGGCGAGTCTGGGTGAGAGTCCCTTGCGCATGCAGTCGGTCATCATCGCCTATGTGCTGACCATGGCGATTGTGATTCCCGCCAGTGGCTGGCTGGCGGACCGGTTTGGCACGCGCAAGGTGTTCTTTAGCGCGATCCTGCTGTTTACTATCGGCTCGGTTCTGTGTGCCAGTGCCAGCGGCCTGCACATGTTAGTGATTGCGCGGATCATTCAGGGTGTGGGCGGTGCCATGCTGCTGCCGGTCGGACGACTCGCGCTCTTGCGCGCGCTGCCGCGTGAGGAGTTCCTACCTGCCATCAGCTTTATCACCGTACCCGGCCTCATTGGCCCGCTGATCGGCCCGACTTTGGGCGGCTGGCTGGTACAGCAACTCTCGTGGCACTGGATTTTCCTGATCAATGTGCCAATTGGCATCATCGGTGGCATCGCCACCTTACGCTACATGCCTGATCTGTTTGGTGAGCGCCATCCCTTTGACGTGACGGGTTATCTCTTTCTCACGGTCGGCATGGTCGCCCTGTCCATGGCACTCGACGGGCTGTCGGAGTTGGGGCTGCCGCATACCATGATTCTGGTGCTCTTGGTCTTTGGCCTGATTTCGCTCACCACCTACTGGCTGCATGCCGGGCGCAAAGGTGCCGATGCGTTGTTTAGCCTTAAGCTGTTTACCGTGACCAGCTACCGCATCGGTATCCTCGGTAATCTGTTTGCCCGCATCGGCAGCAGCAGCATGCCGTTTCTGTTGCCACTATTACTGCAAGTCTGTCTGGGCCACAGTCCAGCCGAAGCCGGCATGATGATGATCCCGATTTCGCTGGCAGCCATGCTGGCCAAGCCCGCCACCACACGCATCATCGGACGCTTCGGCTACCGGCAGGTGCTCTTGGTCAATACCGTACTGGTCGGCATCAGCATCATGTCCTTTGCCCTGACCACCACTGCGGAGCCGGCGTGGCTGCGCATTCTGCACATGGGTCTGTTTGGCTTTGTCAATTCCATGCAGTTCACCTGCATGAATACCCTGACGCTCAAGGATCTCGACAGCAGTCTCGCCAGCTCAGGCAATGGTCTGCTCTCCATGATCATGATGCTGGCGATGAGCCTCGGGGTTGCCAGTGCGGGGGCGGTGCTCAGTGGCTTTAGCGAGATCATGAGTCATGGCAATCCTCTGCCCGCCTTCCACTCAACCTTCATCATGGTGGGACTCATCACGGCGGCTTCGGCATGGATCTTTAGCCAATTGCCCTTTGATGAGCCGGTCCCGACTGAGAAAAAAGACGCCGCGCTGGTCGAGTAACAAATCTGAGCCTTGTTGAGAAGCCACGCAACGCCTGACGCCACATTGGCCTCTCAATTCAAAGTATTCCGTCCATATGATTATTGGGAGTCCCTATGAGCTTTCTTACCCTGCGTGTCAAAACCGCCCTGATCGTCCACGGTTATACCGAGGACAATCAGGAGATCATCGAGCAGATACACGAAACCGCCTATACCGAAAAACTGATCGCCCTGTCGCGTATCCTCTCGGTCTCCCCACAGTATCTGCTCGTGACCGGCAGCCATGGTCGCATCATGTACTGGGCCTATGATGCTGATTTCGAACAGCTCAAAGAGCGCCTGATCCTGGGCGGTCTGGTGATCTGATTACGACCGAATCGCCTGTAGGGCTTTTGTAGCTTATGCCAAATGGTCATTTCCTTTTCACGGCGGATGATTACACTTTGATCAGGCGGCTGCGCACGCTGCAGCCCCTGCCTCTGTGCTGTGCCACCCTCTCAATGTACAAGGAAGACCATCATGGCCATCAATATCTATCTGTCCTTCGACGGACAATGCGAAGCCGCTTTTAATTTTTACGCCAAAGTACTCGGTGCCCAGATCACCGCCCAGTTCCGCTATGCCGACATGCCGGTCGAGTACCCGACACCCGAAGATTGGAAAAACAAACTGATGCATGCCAGCCTCACCACGCCTGATGGTGCCATTCTGATGGGTGCCGATGCCCCGCCAGATCACTACAAACCCGCTCAGGGCTTCAGCATTTCGCTGCAGATCCCGGAAGTTGCCGAAGCCGAGCGCGTCTTTGCGGCCTTAAGCGAAGGCGGCACCGTCACGATGCCGATTGCCGAGACCTTTTGGGCGCAGCGCTTTGGCATGCTGATCGATCAGTTCGGCAAGCCATGGATGATCAACTGCGAAAAGCCGATGCCGGCCTGATCTCTGTTTCCATCTAAAAAAACGACATAAAAAAAGGGCTGCCAGCGCAGCCCTTTTGATATCCAAGCATCAGCCGATCAGGAGTGCACCACCTGAATCGCCGCAGCGACCGCAGGACCATGCGCCGCAAAGTGCTCCATGACCAGCACTTGCAGTTCCCCGACCAGAAAGCCCAAGCAGGCACCCACAGTGATCAGAATCCACTCATCCTGTTGGAAGGCCGGACGTAGCAGACCCTCAAACTCTTCGACCGACAGCTCGGTCATCTTTTTGGCCAAGGTGTTTTCCAGATCCATGGCATCGGCGGCGTAGTTTTCGACGTTTTTCAGTGTCTCTGGCAGGCGCTTCATGATTTCTTCGGCTACCAGATGTTTCATTTCCTGATATTTACTGCTGCCGACAGCAAACACCACGATCGGCTTAGCCATCCCCGCCTGCTCATCCACCAGATGCTGCACATTGCGCTGCACCATGGCAAACAGACGATCCGACAGCGGACCGCGCAGGATCGCATCAATGATGTTACGCGGGGTGACGACTTCTTTGGCAATCAGGCGGCCGTACTCTTTGGACACTTCATGACGGCGCTTGAGGAACAGCCCCTGCCACTGGATCAGACCACCCAGATATTTGGTCGGGTATTTCGGATTAAAGACCATTTTCAGGGCCAGCCAGTCGGTAAACCAGCCGGTGAACAGACCAAAGATCGGCATCACGAGCGGCGATTGGGTGATGGCCCACGTCACGGCCTGCACACAGCCGATGGCAAAGCCAAAGAACAGCCCGGAATTACGGATAAACTTAAACTCACCACTGCCCGCTTCGAGGAAAATCCGGTTCAGGAGCGCCTTGTCACGCAGCAGACTGGTCACGACCATGTCTTTTAAGTCAAAGACGGTGGTGATGTTGGCCTTGATGTCATTCATGATCATGTTGACGATATGTGGCGACTCGTCCTGAATGCGGCGGATGACTTTTTGCTTCAGGCTGTCCGGTGCCATTTCCCACAAGCCGGGCGAATAATGCAGCGCGACTTCTTCGGTGATGTCCTCGATGGCTTCGAGCAGTGGCTTTTCGATTTCTTTGGCGACCCGGTCGGGGTCGAGTTTATTAAAGATGTCTTCAGGCTTGATCAGCTTGGTCGTCATGGTATCGCAAGCGATACTGGCCATCGTCGCGGCCTTGCGCGGTACGATGCCTTGCCAGCCAAGATAGGGCTTGATGCCTAAGAATTCGAGGGGTTTGAACATCATATTGATGGCGACGATCTTGGTGCCAAAACCAATGATTGCCGCAACAAAAGGCATGGACGCATACAACATCCAGTTCCGCTGTACATCTTCTACGATCGCGTGCCACGTCTGCATTTTTCTTATCTCTCCACACTGAAGATGTCGCTTTGTTTTTGTACAACGGCAAAATTGACCGCTACTTTAAGCCGGAGTCATCTTGAGCACAAGGGTCTTAAACCCAAGGCCGCAAGCCCCACCCTCCGGGGAATACTTTTTGGCCGATAAAGATCATTCGGCACCGTTGGCGCAGCCCTCATCAGGCCGCAACGATCAGACTGTCGCCTGATCGCATCCGATCTATTCTGGCGTATGACCAATCTGGGCAGGCGTAAAGTCAGGCGCGTCCGGCAACTGACACAAATCCCACAGCCGGCGGCCTAGATCCGAGATACGCAAGGTCCGGCGTACGATCCGGCTGCGCATATGATTGGCCTTGAGCTGCTCCTGCGTCTGACGCACGTTGGTCTCGGTTTCAAGGATCTCGTATTTCATATTCTGAGCTTCATCGACATAGGTATCGACATCGACCAGTCCCTGCGCCCGCAAGTGCTGCACATAGCGGTAGGTCAGCTCAGGACACTGCACGCCGGCGCAGCGCCCGACATTGGAGACACACTCCAGCGCATAGCCATTCCAAGCAAACAGAGTGCCCATCTCGACATGGATCAGGGGATAGCGACTGCCATCCGACAGTGCGGACATGATCCGCGCATGATCCGGCAGCATGCTCTGCAGCACCGACATGAAATAGTCGCGCTCGGCATCGGGCTTGGTTTGCGCCTGCGAGCGATCCAGCAGATTCTGCAGATACTCAATCGGGGTCAGCACCTCTGATACTTCACCACGGACGAGAGGCCGAGGAACCAGCACAATCGGTGGAGCTGGCTGCTCTAGGCGCTCCATCCGCTGCTTGATGCCAGAGAGCACACGGTCTTCGACCCGCTTGATCCGCTCTGCCGCAAAGCCCGGCAGCCGCAGACGGCCCAAGAGACCGGAACGACGCTCAGAGTCGCGGTAGACGGCAACCGAATACGCATCATCATCAAATCGGCTCACGACAGACTCCTTCATGCAACATTGTGGCCTTCATACGACCAAGACGACAGCAACCATCCCCAAAACGGAGCACGGGTACTCATGATGCCACCTTTAGCCGCAGATTTGCCAGAGAAAAATGCAGATCGCTGTGATCCAGCATGATGGGCAGCGGTGTCTGCGATGGCGACAGTTTCAGACCAAAACTGGCCTGTATCGGGGTGCTGACTTCTTTGTCCACCATCAGATGGGTTTTCAGCACAGTATTGATCGGAGCCGTGACGGTCTGATTAAAGGTGACCTGCATCGGACCCTGATACAGAAAACGAATCTGGGTATCCACCGGCACCGCCAGCGTCACCGGGATTTTAAAGCGGATCGGCACATCCGCGTGCAAGGGGAAGGACGGCAGATACCAGTGTTTCTGCGTCACCAGCTCGGTCGTCCCGTCCAGCGCCACCGAAGACTCGACCGGCACTTCGCCTTGATAATGAATAACAAATTTTACCGGAACCATGGTATCCAGCGCTACATCCGCCGGATAAGTGCCATGCAATGGCAACGCGACCGTTTGATTAAACGGCACTTCGGCGTCAATGCGGCCCTTGAGCTTGATGGCGATGTTATTGGTCGCCTGCGCCTCGACCATCGCCGTGGGCGGCAAGCGCAGGTAGCCAGTCTGATGGCTGAGGCTCACGCCGACAAACAGATGCAAATAAAGCTCAAAGCCCACAAAGGTGCCCAGCACCAAGAGCAGGATGCTCGCGATGCTAAAAAAAGCCAGCCGCCCCGTCATGGCGCACGCCCCGCAATCAGCAGTCTGGCATTTTGCACGCCTGACGCCTGTGACTCACCCAACATGGCCGAGGCACTGGTCTGGATCACGCTGCTCACATGGTTGCTCGCGTGACGATCCGACTGACCGTCTGAACCACTGTCTCCGCTCTTGTTCCCCTGATTGGACGGCGGAGGCGCAGCAGGTGCAGGTGTAGCGGTATACGGTTTCGCTGCATGCTGATCGACGGTCTCATGGTCACTCACGTCCAGTGTACGCAGCGGCAGATGCAGATCGGCATGGGTGACGATCGCCTCGACCGGGCCCGGCACGGTGACATTGGCCAGTAAGGCCGACCTGACTGGCACATCCATACTGCTATGCAGCGGAATGGTGGTATGGATATCGGCCTTGAGTGGTACATTAAGCGCCTGAGTCAGCTTCACATCCGCCGGTGCGGTAAAGCTTAAGTGCACCATCTGGTCGACCGGCACATCAATGCTGAGCGGCACCTGTGTCTTGATCGGCACATCGCCCCGGATCGGCAGCGTCAGGGCATGGCCCATGACAAAGACGCTGACCTTAGAGTCCACATGCACGATCTGATCGACCGGGACGGTATCGCGGATCGGCACATTCATCCGGATCGGCACGTCATGATCGAGTGTCGCCATCACATGCAGCGTATCTTTGATCGGCACCTGTATCATCTGATCGACCGGCACGGTGGTCGTCAGTTTGCCATCCAGCAGGATCGACAGGGCATTGGTGATATCGGCTTTGATGGGGATAGGCTCAGGGATAGACACGGTCGCGGGCTGATCTTCAAGCAACAGCCGCGCTTCGCCATGATGCAGCATCCACGCGGCACCCGCGACACCACCACAGACAGCCACGACAAAGACCAGACCTAAGCCGGCCGACAGCATTCTTTTTTTCATGTTGTACCTCATGCGCGTGATCGTCCTATCACGGGGTCCGCGCTATTTTTGTGGAGCGCTATGGCTCCTTTATATGATCAGACGCCAACTGGCGATCTGACCCAATCATGCACAATGCCTCATCCACATCGGGATGGCGCATCGCATCACAAGCCGCACCGGATTTAAGCGTACACAGGCCAACCTATAAAGCTGCTCGCAGATTTTGACGGCGCTGGGTTTAACGTCGTGAATAAAAATGACGGGTCAGGCGATGACAAAGAGCCACAGGTAACCGCAGAATAGATGGGAGATATATGGCACTCGGGCGGCATATGGACTATGCCGGGTACATCGGCACTCGCAGGCGTTTGGTCGTTTTCATAAGTTGTCCTATCAGTTTTTGCTTGTCGTTATATCGTCGTTATCACGGCGTCGGGTATATTTACCGTGTTTCTTATTGGTTATTCTGATCATATAAAGAGCAGTTCCCTGCTGTCAATCGCTTTTCTGTGCGTGCCATCGCGTTGAGCCAGTCACCGCGATGGCCTGTCAAACCCTTGCGTCAAGCCACTTGTGCCAGCGCCTGTGTCAAATCATCAATGATATCCTCCACATGCTCAAGGCCGACTGACAGCCGTACCAGATCCTCGGTCACGCCAGCCTGTGCCAGCTCGTCGGGATTTAATTGGCGATGCGTCGTGGTCGCCGGATGAGTGGCAAGACTCTTGGCGTCGCCGATATTCACCAGACGCGTGATCAGCTTCAGCGCATCGATAAAGGCCGTGCCACCTTCGCGGCCCCCTTGTACGCCAAAGGACAGAATGCCTGACGCCTGCCCGCCATAGTAGTGCTGGATCAGCGCATGCTCGGGATGATCCGCAAGTCCGGCATAGCGTACCCATTTGACCTTGGGATGCGTCTTCAGATACTCGGCGACACGTAGCGCATTCTCGCTGTGCCGTGCGATGCGCAGTGGCAGTGTCTCCAAGCCCTGCAGGATCTGGAAGGCATTCAGCGGACTGATGGCAGCACCGGTATTACGCAGCGGGACCACGCGGGCGCGGGCGATATAGGCCGCCTCGCCGAGTGCCTCGACATAGTTGACACCATGGTAGCTAACATCCGGGGTATTGAGCCGTTTGAAGCGCTCGGGATATTTACCCCACGGGAATTTACCGCTGTCGATGATCGCGCCGCCGATGCTGGTGCCATGCCCACCGATGTATTTGGTCAGCGAGTGCACCACAATGTCTACACCATGATCAAATGGTCGGCCCAAAATCGGTGTCGTCACCGTACTATCGACGATGACCGGAATGCCATGTGCATGCGCGATCTCGCTGATGCGCGCCAGATCCACGACATTGCCCAAAGGATTACCGATAGTCTCGGCAAAGACTGCCTTGGTCCGGCTATCAATGAGATTGGCAATCTGCTCGGGGTGCCTATAGTCAAAGAAGCGCACTTCGATGCCCTGCTGCGGGAAGGTATGGGCAAAGAGATTATACGTGCCGCCATAGAGGGTCGAGACCGAGACAATATTATCCCCCGCCTCGGCGATGGTCTGGATGGCATAAGTAATCGCCGCCATGCCCGACGCCAGCGCCAGTGCACCGATGCCGCCTTCGAGGGCGGCGAGACGCTGCTCCAGCACCGCCGTGGTCGGATTCATGATGCGGGTATAGATATTGCCCTGTACCTTAAGATCAAACAGATCTGCACCATGCTGGGTACTGTCAAAGGCATAAGACGTGGTCTGGTAAATCGGTACCGCCACGGCTTTGGTGGTGGCTTCAGGCGTATAGCCGGCATGGATGGCGAGGGTTTCGGGGCGCATGCGGGTGTCCTCAACAAAAAAATTATGATTTTTCATATCCATGGCACATCACGGCCACAGGCTGTCCTTTATCATGCCGCATGACACCGCCATTGGCTTCCAAGAAATTCCGCAGAGCTTTTTCAAAAAACGGATGAAGATATCGGTGGTTATATTTAATTCTGCAAAGCTTAAGAAAATCGGTGCACCTAATGAATTTTTTATTTTAAATACAATGTATTAGTTTTATAAAACAGTGCGCACGCATGGTTGATCCCAGCGGCCCAATCAGGCAAGATGCATATATTCAGTTTCAGGCTGAACCACACAATTCCTTGCAATTTTTCTGCTAAAGCGACTGATCCCAGTACTTTGCACAAGCCCGTTAAAACCGTTTTTTATATAGAAGATACGATCATGACGACGACCCCCAGTATTGCCGTGTACGCCAACAATGCCGATGCCATCGGCAACACCCCGCTGGTCCGCATCAACCGCCTCGCACCTGCCGGTGTGACCATTCTCGCCAAGATCGAAAGCCGCAATCCTGCTGCATCAGTCAAAGACCGCATCGGTGCCAACCTGATCAGAGATGCAGAAGCGCGTGGTGCACTCAAGCCCGGCGTGACCATCGTCGAGCCGACCAGTGGCAATACGGGTATCGCCCTCGCTTTCGTCGCGGCAGCCAAAGGCTACAAGATCATCCTCACCATGCCATCGAGCATGAGCCTTGAGCGCCGCAAAGTACTCAAAGCGCTGGGTGCCGAGCTGGTCCTGACCGACCCTGCACTCGGTATGAAAGGCGCGGTCGAAGAAGCGCAGCGCATCAAAGACAGCAACCCAGAGCAGTATTTCCTGCCACAGCAGTTTGAGAATCCCGCCAATCCCGAGATTCACTATCTGACCACCGGTCCTGAGATCTGGTCGGCGACTGAGGGTAAGGTCGATGCATTCATCGCGGGTGTCGGTACTGGTGGCACCATCACCGGCGTATCACGCTACTTTGAGCAGGCCAAAGGTCAGGCGTTGCATAGCGTCGCCGTTGAGCCGACCGAATCGCCACTGATCACCCAAACTAAAGCCGGCGAGCCGCTGAAGCCCGCCCCGCACAAGATCCAAGGCATCGGCGCCAACTTCGTACCGAAGAACCTCGACCTGTCCATCGTCGATGAAGTCCAGACCGTGAGCAGCGAAGAAGCTGTGGCGTGGTCACGTCGTCTCGCGACTGAAGAAGGCATCCTGAGCGGGATCTCCTCGGGGGCTGCGATAGCCGCTGCGGTCAAGGTCGCCGAGCGTCCAGAATGGCAGGGCAAGACCATCGTGGTGATCCTGCCAGACTCGGGTGAACGCTATCTGTCGTCGATCCTGTATGCGGGATTGTTTGATGAGTAAATGCAGCGTGTGATATGAAGTCACACATACTGTGATAAAAAAGCACCGATAGACTTAGCGTGATCGGTGCTTTTTTATCACACCTTCGCCACATCAGCGAAATTTAAATCCCGTAGTACTCTGGCCTAGGATGCACGCACCGGATCTTGACCCATCGTAAAGGTATAATAGACTCCAATAATCCAGGATGGGATGAATGCGACCGCCGATAGGAACATGCGCACACATGTTGAAACAAGGCCAAGATGTGCTTCATTAAAATGATGGACGTATGACGGATAACAGCGGTCAATAATATCCGTGACGATCAGCAAAATAGCCAAAATTTTAAATAAAGCGATAGCCTGAGCCTTCAGCCCGAACACATATCCCAGCATCAAAAAATGGCAATACCATGAAAAAAAGGATCTGCGCCACCCAATGGATGAAACACCCCGATGCCTTCCATCACAAAGACAAATACATAAAGCAAAAGATAAGGCACGACAAAGAACAGGCTCAATTGTCTTTTTGTGATCATTTCGGTAAGCATTCCTGACAGTGAAAGCGCAGCGCAATCAACGGTGCATTTACTTACACCCGATCTCTTGTGCCTTGTCCTTCAGCAGGCTGATCTGACG
>JASLEL010000417.1 GCA_030151145.1 Aquirhabdus sp.
AGTGCTGCTTGGGAAGCCCTCTCCAGCCAACGCACACAATCGAGATCAACTCCATCTGATCGTTATTTCTGCATTATTTCGGAATGTAAGGGCTCCATGGCTCGGCCTTGATGGTGGTCGGCGTCTTGTACACGACATTAAACTGACCATCGGCACGTACTTCACCGATCATGACCGGCTTGTGCAGGTGATGGTTGGTGGCATCCATGGTCAGGGTATAGCCCGACGGTGCCACAAAGGATTGTCCTGCCATTGCATCACGGACCTTGTCTACATTGGTGGTACCGGCTTTCTTCACGGCTTGCGCCCACATGTTGATGCCGACATAGGTGGCTTCCATCGGGTCATTGGTCACGAGCTTATCGGCATTAGGCACATTGTTTTTCTTGGCCCAGTCTTTGTATTTGGCGATGAAGGCCGTATTGGTCGGGTTCTTGACCGACATAAAGTAGTTCCAAGCGGCGAGATTGCCCACCAGCGGCTTGGTATCAATACCGCGCAGCTCTTCTTCACCCACCGAGAATGCAACAACCGGGATCTGGGTCGATTTCACACCCTGATTGGCAAGCTCTTTGTAGAACGGCACGTTGGAGTCGCCGTTGACGGTCGAGATCACGGCGGTCTTCTTGCCGACCGAGAATTTTTTGATGTTGCCGACGATGGTCTGATAGTCGCTATGCCCAAACGGGGTATACACTTCCATGATGTCCGCATCGGCGACGCCTTTGGACTTCAGGAACGCACGCAAGATCTTGTTGGTGGTACGCGGGTAAACATAGTCGGTGCCGAGCAGGAAGAAGCGCTTGGCACTGCCACCCTGTGGGCTCATCAGATACTCCACCGCCGGAATGGCCTGCTGATTGGGCGCAGCACCGGTGTAGAAGATATTCTTGGACAACTCCTGACCTTCGTACTGCACGGGGTAGAACAGCAGACCGTTCAGCTCCTCGACCACCGGCAGTACGGATTTACGCGATACCGACGTCCAGCAGCCAAAGATCACGTCGACCTTGTCCTTGGTCAGCAGTTGACGGGCTTTCTCGGCGAACAGCGGCCAGTTGGAGGCAGGATCGACCACCACAGGTTCGAGTTTTTTACCCAAGAGGCCGCCATGGGCATTGATCTCGTCAATGGTCATGAGTGCGGTGTTTTTAAGCGAGGTTTCCGAGATCGCCATGGTCCCGGACAAGGAATGCAGAATCCCGACCTTGATGGTGTCGGCGGCTTGCGCCATGGAGGTCGTGAGGGCCAGTGCAGCAGCTACCCCGCATTTGATAAACTGACGACGATGAATCATGGTGTACCACTCCCACGTAAGTATGTAATATCAATGTGCCATCCGGCAGAGGCCCCGTTGCCATTTCCCCAGACATGGCCCTCTCCCGTCTGTTCACACCTTACGCAGAATCGCGATATCGGCCTATACGTCACTTGCCGTATAGGCAAGCTTGAGCGCGCCGCGTTTAATGCTGTCAAGATCGACGCACGAACACGCGGGATGGGGATGGTTGGATCATTCGTCGTTTCGTGTACGTGGCTTGGCATTTGCAAGCGCTAAACTGGCTTCTGGCTAGAGTTGCTTCTGACTAAACTGGCTTATGAAGTCACCGTAAGCAAAGCCTTCTAGCAAAGTGCAGCCACACCACATCGAGAGACAGGATCGGTATCGCGTGAACAATGACCTTGTAAAGACTCATCAGCCTGATCAGCCACGCCTAGGCACAACCCGGCCGGCCCAGCGCATCATCAAGATCAGGCGTGACTACAACACTTGGGTCGCCGATGAGACGCTGGAAGACTACGCTCTGCGCTTCACGCCGCGCAGCGTGCGCAAATGGTCGATCTGGCGCGTGGCGAATACCGCCTATGGCGCGATTGCCTTTCTGGCATTGGAGGCCATCGGCGGCACCATTGCGCTCAATTACGGCATCACCAACGCGGTACTGGCGATTGCCATCGTGTCGCTGATCATCTTTCTCACCAGCCTGCCGATCAGCTACTACTGCTCACGCTATGCAGTGGATATGGATCTACTGACACGTGGCGCGGGCTTTGGCTATCTCGGCTCAACGCTGACCTCGCTGATCTATGCGTCGTTTACCTTTATCCTGTTTGCCATCGAAGCCTCGATCATGGCGATGGCACTCAAGACGCTGTTTCATCTGGCGCTATGGCTGACCTATCTGATCAGTGCGCTGGTGGTGATCCCGATTGCCACCCACGGCATCCGTCTCATCAGCCGCTTGCACCTGTGGACGCTGCCGCTCTGGCTGATCCTCATGATCACGCCCTATGTCTTTGTCTTTCTCTATCATCCGCATTTGGTGCAGGAGCTGACTCAGGCGGCAGTCCATCCCAGTCCGCAGGATCTGCAGCACGGTATCGGCATGCACCCGGTCAATCTGATTGCCATCGGCGCTGCCTCAACCTTGATCTTTGCCCTCGTAGCTCAAGTCGGTGAGCAAGCCGACTATCTGCGCTTTATGCCGGCCCGCACCCGCGAGAACCGCTGGCGCTGGCGCTTTGCCATGCTGATGGCCGGCCCCGGGTGGGTGGTGCTCGGTATCCTGAAGATGCTGGGCGGCATCCTGCTCATGTATCTGGCCCTGCAATACGCGACCCCCGCCATCCATGCCGCCGAACCCGCCCAGATGTATTGGGTGGCGTATCAGCTCTTTGTGCAGAATCCCGAAGTCGCCCTCTCGCTGACAGTACTGTTTGTCGTCGTCTCGCAGCTGAAGATCAATGTCACCAATGCCTATGCCGGGTCTCTTGCGTGGTCGAATTTCTTCTCCCGCCTCACCCACAGCCATCCGGGCCGTGTGGTGTGGCTGGTGTTTAATGTCCTGATCGCAATCCTGCTCATGGAGATGGGCGTGTTTCACGCCATTGAGCACGTGCTGGGGCTATACGCCAATCTGGCGATTGCGTGGGTGGGGGCACTGGTTGCGGATCTGGTGATTAATAAACCCTTAGGCTTAAGCCCTAAGGGCATCGAATTTCGCCGTGCTTATCTGTACGACATCAATCCGGTGGGTGTCGGTGCGATGGTGATTGCGTCAGTATTATCCATCACGGCCTTTTTAGGTCTGTATGGCGAGATCGCCAAAGCCTTGGCGTCCTTTATCGCGCTGATCAGTGCGCTCATCATCTCGCCGCTCATCGCGTGGATCACGCAAGGTCGCTACTACATTGCGCGTACCCCCAAAGCCGATCCTGCACCCGCCGCCACCTGCAGCATCTGCGAGCGGCCTTATGAAGCCGAAGACATGGCGTACTGCCCTGCTTATAGCGGCACCATCTGCTCGCTGTGCTGTTCGCTCGATGTACGCTGCCATGACCTGTGCAAGCCGGAGGCGCGGATGTCGGCGCAGTTTGGCCACTGGATCAGGGCGCTCTTTCCGGACCGCATCGCAAGTCAGGTCAATACCCGACTCGGGCACTACCTGCTGACGGTGACGATCACGTCGCTGATCCTCAGCGCGCTACTGGGCCTGCTCTATGTGCAGGAGGTGCAGTCACTGGCGGAACAGCATCTCGGACTTGCCGCCCATCTTCATCTGCAAAATCTCTTTATCAAACTTTTTGCCCTGCTCTTCATTCTGATCGGCGTCGGTGCATGGTGGCTGACGTTGACTCAGGAAAGTCGCAGCGTGGCGCAGTCCGAGTCCAACCGCCAGACCGTACTCCTGATGGAGGAAATTCAGGCGCATCAGGCAACCGATGCCCAATTGCAAGATGCCATCAAGACCGCCGACAATGCCAATCGCGCCAAGAGCCGCTATGTCACGGGCATCAGTCATGAGATCCGTACGCCGCTCAATAGCATCCTCGGCTACACCCAACTGCTGATGCAGAATCCTGAGCAACCCGCTGACAGCCGCAAGACTTTGGAGATCATCAAGCGCAGCGGTGACCATCTGGTGTCGCTGATCGATGGGCTGTTAGACCTTGCCAGTATCGAGAGCGGTAAGCTCAAACTTGAGCGCGTCGAGCTGAATCTGCCCGCTTTCCTGCAACAGATCATCAGCATGTTTCAACCACAGGCAACGGAGAAAAATATTCTCTTTAGCTACTCGCTGTCGCCACAGCTGCCGGTCTTTGTCCGTACCGACCAGAAGCGATTGGAGCAGATCCTGATCAATATCCTCGGCAATGCCATCAAATACACCGATCAAGGACAAGTGATCCTGCGCGTGTATTACCGCTCGGTCACGGCGGTATTTGAGATCGAAGATTCAGGCCCCGGCATCTCCGAGGACAATCTACAGCGTATCTTTAATCCTTTTGAGCGCGGCAGCGACATCTCAGCCATCTCATCCACAGCCAGCGGTACGGGTCTGGGTCTGACCATTGCCCGCCTGCTGACGGATCTCTTGGGCGGAGAGCTTACAGTGACAAGTCAAGTCAATGTCGGCAGTCTGTTTCGCATCAAGCTCTTCCTGCCGGGCGTGCGCTTGCCTGAGCATATTCCGTTAGAGGGATTGAATGAAATCGAAGGTTATCAGGGTGAGGAGCGCCGTATCCTGATCGTGGACAACGAGCCGAATGACCGCGAGTTGCTGACTCGCCTCCTCTCTCGCTTGGGGTTCATGACCGAGCAGGTGGTGTCCGGCATCGAATGCCTGCGTGCCGTCGCGGTGTTTCAGCCTCACCTGATCATCATGGATATCAATATGCCGGTCATGAACGGCTGGCAGACGGCAGAGCTGCTCAGGCGCAATCAGCTCAGTCAGGCCCCGATCCTCATGGTATCGGCCAATGCATTCGAACGTGGGCGCGAGAACGATGCCGGGGTCCAGCCTGAAGACTTCATCGCCAAGCCCATCGATTTCACCAAGCTACTGGATAAGATCCGGCTGCTTCTGGATCTGACATGGCAATCCGCCATTACAAAACATGCAGAACCCATCCAGACACAGGAGGTGATGCCATCAGATCATGCGCAGGCCATCCAACCGCCTTTGCCCTCTGTCGAACAGACACAGACGCCAGCGCAAATTCAGGCCCTTATCCAACAGTGGCCTGAACCTGAGCGACAGCAACTATTCGCCCATGCGGAAATGGGGTATGTACGGGGTCTGCTGGATCAATTGACGACATTAAAAGACGCCTATCCAGAGACCACGTCTGCGGCCCTGCATCTGGAGCGGCTGACCCAGCGTTTTGCCTTTGACGCCATGATAGCGCTGCTGCATCAGGGCATGGATGTCCAACCTGAACGCTCGAACCTTTAACCTGAAACGACTTTATATTGCTGATGATGACCATGACTGCTGAATCCGACCGCCCTATGGCTCCGCCTGTGCATCACGCGAAAAGCGATGAGGACCTCGTCCTGATCGTCGATGATGTGCCGGATAATCTGGCACTCCTGCACACGGTGCTGGAGCAGGCAGGCTATCGCGTGCTGGTCGCCACCGACGGTCAGAGTGCGCTTGAGCGTGTGGCGAAATTCACCCCGGATGCCATCCTGATGGACGCCGTAATGCCGGGCATGGACGGCTTTGATACCTGCCGTCTGCTCAAGACCAATCCCCTGACCGAGTACATCCCCGTCATCTTCATGACCGGCCTGACCGAGACGGAGCATGTGGTACATGGCTTTGAGGCGGGTGGCATCGACTACGTCACCAAACCGCTCAAGCCCGGTGAAGTCTTGGCTCGCCTAGGTACTCATATCAAAAATGCCAAGCTTGCCAGCCAAAACCGGCAGGCCATCGATGCCGCCAAGATCGCCATGCTGGCGGTGACGGCTCAAGGTCGCCTGCGCTGGCAGACACATACTGCTGCTCACCTCTTGGCCGGGCTGAACCGGCAGACCCTCAGCATCCATGATCCTGCCGATGCCAACACCGCCATGATCGCCATCCAGACCTGGCTTAAGCAAAGCGATGACCGGCCGCTCACCCTCGACTGGCACGAAGCCCGACTGTCCTTCAGCAAGTTGGGCGACACACAGGACGGTACCCAGCTCATCTTGCTCAAGCAACTGGAGTCCGAGGATCAAACGCTCGCATCCCGACTTGCTCACATCGTCGCGCGATGCGGCCTGACCCAGCGCGAGGCCGAAGTAATGCATTGGGTCACGCTTGGCAAGACCAATCGCGACATCGGTGAGATCTTGGAACTCAGTCCACGCACGGTAAACAAACATCTGGAGCATATCTTCGGCAAACTCGGTGTCGAAACCCGTACCGCTGCTGTCTCCATGGTCACACACCAGCTCAAGTCCAGCCCATAAGCCGATTCAAACACCGTTTTTCACCCCAGACGCCATACGGCGTCTTTTTTATTTTTATGAATCAATGCATACACATACGTCATCTGACGTATGCGGTAGATGACGTATGGTGACCCCGCCCCGATTACCCTAGTTTATCTCTGACGGCGCATCAGACATCACGGGGGAATGCGCCTTGATCTTCATGTTTAATTTTTTGAACGATTCACGGGGAGTAAGACGAATGACATATCTGAACGCAAAACGGGGTACAACACTTGCCGCATTCATGCTGGCCACTACCGCCGGGCTGATCGGGAGCATTGCACATGCCGACGACACCGACCCCAATCTGGTGTTGGCCGGGACACCCTATGCAGGTGACGTGACCGGGCATATCGATGTGCTGTCCAAATACGTACTGCGCGGCATCACACAGACCTACACCACCAAATACGACAACAGCGGACCTGAGTCGGACCATCCTGCCGTGCAGGGCGGACTCGACTACAACCTGAAAAATGGCCTGTATGTCGGCTACTGGTTCTCAAGCCTAGGTTACAGCTATGCCAGCCTGAATCCCAATGCCAGCGGCAAGCATAACCAGAACTCGGTCGAAAACGACTTCTATGCGGGCTATAACGGCAAGATCGGCGCTGTCGGCTATACGCTCGGCGGCACCATGTATGTCTATGAGCCGGGCTGGAATTCGACCGGCTTTGAGACCAAGCTGGGCCTAAGCTATGGCGAAGTCGGTGTGGTCGCCAAGACCCTGTTGAACGACGTCACCTTCGGTAATGTCGGCGATACCTATTTTGTCGCTTCTTGGACCCATGCCCTGCCCAAAGACTTTACCCTGACTGCAGAAGCAGGTGCTTACCTGTACAACAAACACGGTGACTACATCGACAGCACCGATCCCTCCAAACCGGGCTACCACAGTGGCTATGTCGGTGGTAGCGATAAGGCCAAGACCTTTGCCTTCCGTCAGGCGACCCTAGGACTCACCCATCCGCTGCCGATCAAAGGCGCGACCTGGGGACTGCAATACATCTTCGGCGGCGACAACCGCTATGGCGTCCAGCAGGGCAATCAGTTGGTCGGCTCACTCGGCCTGACCTTCTAATCCCGTTCGATACAAATCCTGTCATAACAAAAAGCCCTTCGATCGAAGGGCTTTCTTGTATCCATCAAAAGCCATCAGGGCAAGAAGGACTTGCCCAAAGACGCAGGCAGACTCATGAGCAAAGCCTTGTGATCACGCGAGATCACCACCAGCACGATGATCGTCGCCACATAGGGCAGCGATGCCAGAAGCTGCACCGGCAGATTAATTCCCAGTGCCTGCGCCTGAAACTGCAGGATCGTCACACCACCAAACAAATAGGCTCCCAGCATCAGGCGGGCCGGTTTCCACGTGGCAAACACCACCAGTGCAATGGCAATCCAGCCACGACCAGCGACCATATTCTCAACCCAGAGCGGCGTATACACCGTCGAGAGATAGGCGCCGCCGATACCCGCCATCGCCCCGCCAAACAGCACCGCCCCATAGCGGATCGCCAGCACATGAAAACCCATGGCATGCGCCGACTCCGGTGACTCACCGACGGCTTTCAGGATCAGTCCCAAACGTGTCTTGGCCAAGACCCACGCAATGATCACAAAAGCGATGATCGACAGATAGACCACATAGGTTTGATGAAACAGCACCGGCCCCAAGACCGGGATGCCGCTTAATCCCGGAATATTGAGCGGCTGTAAACCCGGCAGGCTGGCACTGACATAGTGCTGACCGATAAACGCCGATAGCCCCACGCCAAAGATGGTCAGCGCCAGCCCACAGGCCGCCTGATTCGCCGCCAAAGACAAGGCCAGCACCGCAAACAGCAGCGCCGTCACCATGCCTGCCACAGCACCCGCCAAAAGCCCAGCCCATACGCCCAGATTCGTCTCCGCGCAGAAGGCAAACCCGGCAATCGCGCCGATCAGCATCATGCCCTCGACACCGAGATTAATCACGCCCGTGCGCTCAACCACCAGCTCTCCTAAGCCCGCAAAGACCAGCGGCGTCGCTGCCGCCATTGTTCCCGCCAGAATCGGCACCAGATCCAGCATCTCTCTTACTCCCCTGTCCCTGTGACGATTGACTTCACCTTGGGTCTGCGACCAAAGCGGTAACGATTATCGATAAATGCATCGGCTGCCAGCAGGAAAAACAGCAGCATGCCCTGAAACAGCCCCGTAATGGCCGCCGGTAGCTGCAGATCGATCTGCGCCGCCTCACCGCCCAAATACAGAAGCGCCATGAGGAAGCCCGACAGCACCATGCCAATAGGATTAAGCCGCCCCAGATAAGCCACGATGATGGCGGCAAAACCATAGCCCGGCGAGATATTCGGATTCAACTGCCCGACTGGCCCAGCGATCTCGCCCACTCCGGCAATGCCCGCCATCATGCCGGATACGACGAGGCTAAACCAGATCGCCCCTTGCGCCGAAAAGCCCGCATAGCGTGCAGCTGCAGGCGCCTGCCCACCGACTTCCAGCGCGAATGATCGCCAGCTCTTGGCATGAAACAGCCAGAACAGCAGCACCGCCACCACCGTGATCAGCACCGAGCTATTGATACGTGTGCCTTCCTTCAGGATCGGAAACAGCGTACTACCGTCAAACATGATCGATTGCGGAAAATTCATGCCGCCCGGATCGCGCCACGGACCATTGATCAGGTACAGCAGGATGAAGGTCGCCACATAGTTCATCATCAGCGTGGTCAGGGTTTCTTGCGCATTAAAGCGCGTCTTGAGCAAGGCCGGGATGGCCCCCCACAGCGCACCACCCACGGCCCCGGCCACCACCATGAGCGGGATGATCCAGATCGATGTCATGCCCTGACAGGCAATCGCAATGCCACCGCCGAAGATCGCACCCATGGTCAGTTGGCCTTCGGCACCGATATTAAACAGTCTCGCCCGAAAACCGATCGCCAGCCCCTGTGCGATCAAAATCAAGGGACTCGCCTTGACCACCAGCTCACTCCAGCCATAGCTGCTGGTGAGCGACGAGATAAAATAAACATACAGCGCATGCAACGGATCTTTGCCCAAGAGCAGGAAAATCAGACTACCGACGATGAGCATGCCTGCGAGTGCGATCACCGGGGACAGCCACTTCATCACTTCTGATGGCTGGGCACGCGGTTCGAGTAAATGCATAGTTCACACCTTGATGATGATGCGGGATTCATGCGCATCACGATGACGTAGATAGGACAGTGTTGATAAGACCCTGTTGATAGACCGTTTTTATAAACAGGACTAAGCGACTTTAGCCTCAGTTGCATTTGACGACGCCAGACCCGACATGAGCAGCCCGATGGACTCAGCATCCGTCTCAGACACCGCCCGCGCCGCCGATAAGCGTCCACCAGCCAGTACCGCGATACGGTCGCAGATCTCAAACAGCTCCTCCAGCTCCTCCGAGATGACGAGGATCGCCACGCCCTGCCGCGATAGATCAATCAATGTCTGGCGGATAAAGGCCGCCGCACCGACGTCTACGCCCCAGGTCGGCTGAGCCACGATCATGACCTTGGGCTGCTGCAGGATCTCGCGACCAACGATGAATTTTTGCAGATTACCGCCCGACAACGAACGCGCAGCGGCAGTCGCACCACCAGCTTTGACCTGAAAACGCGTGATGCAGTCCTGCGCGAAGGCACGCGCCTTCTGATAGCTCACCAGCCCGTAGCGCACGAGCCCCTGTCCACCCGCCGTGAGCAAGGCATTCTGCGTCAGCGACATGGCAGGCACAGCACCATGCCCCAGCCGATCCTCCGGCACAAAGCCCAAGCCCAGTTTGCGCCGCTGACCCGCATGCAGATGACCGACTTCCGTTTGCGCAAGCCGGATCATCGCTTTGGGCGTCTGTACCTCACCCGACAGTGCCGCCAAGAGCTCGGTCTGACCATTACCCGAGATACCCGCGATGCCAAGAATCTCGCCAGCATGTAGCGCAAGCGAGATATCCTCTAGCGTTGTGCCAAAGGGATCATCAGAGACGAGACTTAAGCTTTGCACAGCAAACATCGGATGACGCTCACCGCTAAAGGCCGGATGCTGATAGGCAGGCAGATCACGCCCAATCATCAACCGGGCAAGGCTTGCGGTAGTCTCCTCACGTGGACGCGCCGTGCCGGTCACCTTGCCACCGCGCAGGATGGTCGCGCTGTCGCACAGTGACTGGATCTCATGCAGTTTGTGACTGATATAGAGGATCGATACGCCATCGGATGCCAGACGACGCAGGGTTTCAAACAGCTTCTGCACGGCCTGCGGCGTCAGCACCGAAGTCGGCTCATCCAGAATCAGCAGCGACGGATTTTGCAGGAGGCAGCGCACGATCTCGACCCGTTGTCGTTCGCCGACCGACAGGCTATGGACGATGCGCTTGGGGTCGAGTGGCAGGCCGTATTTCTCCGAGACTTCGACCACACGTGCAGACAGTGCGACCAGATCAAACTTCTCATCCAGACCCAGTGCAATGTTTTCAACCACGCTTAAGGTTTCAAACAGGGAAAAATGCTGATAGACCATGCCGATCCCCAGCCGCCGCGCTGCCGCCGGACTATCCACCGTCACGACGCGATTGTTCCACAGTAGCGCACCGTCATCGGCATGTACGGCCCCGTAGATGATTTTCATCAGCGTGCTTTTACCAGCACCATTCTCACCCAGTACGGCATGGATCTCACCGGGATAGACCTTGAGATGGACCTGATCGTTGGCGACCAGCGTGTTATAGCGCTTGGTGATATTCACCAGCTCAAGTCGGGGCAAGATGATCGCTGTGCGATCAGGCGCGGTCTCATGGTGAGGCACCGCCTCGGACAAAGATGAATCAATATTAGACATGGCTCCCCCAGCGTGCATACCCTTCTTGTTTATCCTTGCAAGACCTGATAGCGGCACGATTTTGATCATTTGTTAAATCATGCGTTAAAAATGCAATCCCTATACCACGACGTCCAAGTGCAAAAAATCAATATAGTTGTTATAGCCAAAAACGCATGGTAAAAAAAGCCGCCCGACATGGTCTGATTCTGGCTATGATCGCTTATGCCTTGAATATCGAGCCACCTGCCATGACCTCTTTGAAGCGCCTAGAACACCTGATCGACCTCCTGCCCAAGACCGAGCTGCACCTGCATATCGAAGGTACGCTGGAGCCTGAGCTGATGTTCGCGCTGGCACAGCGCAACGGTGTGACCCTGCCCTATGCCGACATCGATGCGCTGCGGGCGGCCTATGACTTTCACAATCTGCAGTCCTTCCTCGACCTCTACTATGCCGGTGCCGACGTGCTGCGTAGCGAAGAGGATTTCTTTGATCTGACATGGGCTTATCTGATACGCGCGCATGCCGATCACATCGTGCATACCGAGATCTTCTTTGATCCGCAGACGCATACCCTACGTGGAATTCCTTTTGCCACCGCCTATCACGGCATCCGCCGTGCGCTGGATCAGGCATACGCACAGTGGGGCATGACCTCACGTCTGATCATGAGTTTCCTGCGACATCTCAGCGAAGAAGACGGCTTTGCCATCCTAGCAGAGGCTGAGCCTTATCTGGTCGGCATCGACGGCTTTGGACTGGATTCAAGTGAGCGGGGTCACCCACCGGCTAAATTTGCGCGGCTGTTTGCCCGCTGTCATGAGTTGGGTCTGCCCTGTGTCGCCCATGCGGGTGAGGAAGGTCCGGCAGCCTATGTGACGGAAGCACTGGATGAGCTGCATGTGGTCAGGATCGACCACGGGGTACGTAGCCTCGAAGATGAAGCATTGGTCAAACGGCTGGCCCAAGAACAAGTGCCGCTTACCGTCTGCCCATTGTCCAATATCAAGCTCAAAGTCTACGATCAAATGACGCAGCATCCCCTCAAGCGCATGCTGAACCTCGGCATCCTTGCGACGGTCAACTCCGATGATCCGGCCTATTTTGGCGGCTATGTGAATGATAATTTCATCGCCTGCCTGCACGCGCTCGACCTGTCCGATCAGGATATCGTGACGCTGGCAAAGAACAGCTTTACCGCCGCGTGGCTGACGCTTGAAGAAAAAGCCACATGGCTTCTGCGCATCGATCAGGCGTGGCAGGACTGGAAAGCCGCTGCCTAAGTTGATCATCTGCACCTGCTGCGGTTCGACACGGTACATACCGCTGTCGAATCACAGCGGCAACGGTCATCATGATGCTGTCATCATGCCAAGAAACGACTGAACCCCATCTCACGCAATGCCTTGCGATACGCGATTGAGCTACGGTCTGCGGGGATGTGTGCCTCTGCGCGAGGATCTAAAGGCAAATCTGCGGGCCGCTGAGATTCGACAATCAAACGATCCTCTTCAAAAACACGCAAATTAAACTCATGTACCTTTTCAATCGGCAGATCTTTGTCAAAATTACGTGCAATCGGTGCAAACAAGCGCGTCTTGCGCGCGGATATCGGCGATGCCGCATTCATAATCACCAATTTACCGTCCTCCGGAAAATCAATGGTCAGCGTCGCGGTAAATGGCAGATGCACTTCAAAATGACGCAACCACTCAAAGTCCTGCCGCCCCCACTGATCAGAGCCTATCGGGTAATTGCCGACAAAACTGCGGTAATCGGCACTGAACCCTTTGGGACGTGGTGACGTGGTATAAGTCGGGACCCGCGTATTATTAGAATCGCCAAAGGTGTCCATATGTACCCATCCAAAATGAGCGACATCCAGAAATCCCTCAACCTGACGACCGGCAAAGCCTGCGATGTCCACCGTCGGGCAAACAATTTGCTGAAAACCCGCATGATTCCAGAAGGGCATTTCCGGGATATCCGGCATGTCTGACTCAGGCTGCAGGCATGTCCAAACCAGACCGTACTGCTCAACTGCAGGATATGTTTTTAAATGCAGACGCTCAGCTATCGGTGCATCGGGACTTGAAGGAATATGATTGCAACGCCCATCCGCACCAAACCGGAGGCCGTGATAAGCACAGACCAGCCCCACCCCATCGAATGAGCCTAGACTGAGCGGTACGCCGCGATGCGGACAGATGTCCGGTGCAATCACGATGTGCTGATCGATGCGATAAACCACTAAAGGCTGATCCAGCAACACACAGGCGGTGGGTGCCCCGGATATCTGGTCGGCAAGCGCAACGGGAAACCATTGTCTGGAGAGTATTTGCCAGGCCTCTGTATCAAAGGTGCAATTCGGAGGCGGCGATACAGGATCGGTCGTCGGGATTCTGCCCGAGATTGCGGTACGGCTGATTGATTCTGTCATCATCACTCCTGAACAATTAAACGTAAACTTAAAAGTGATCAGCGTGTTGTTATCCACTTTTTGGACAATGCCACCGGATCAGGATCTGGCATGACAGGGATGCGCGTGATACACCGCAGCGCAAATCACTCAAATGCCCAGATCCATATAATCAGAGCAAGTTCTATACCTGAGCAACCCACCCTATGCGGTCATCGCCTGATCTGCATACCGATTATTGCTAAAGAAATATACCGCTCTGCTCAGTCTAAACTCGTTGATTAAACACACAGGAATGCACAGTCATCAACGCGATATTAGTGATCAACGCCATGTTAGTCATCACGCTTGATGGCAGGCGAGATGATCCTGATCCGTTTTCGGACGTCCTGCCCGACATTAGCCTGCACGCCAGAAGCCCTCATGCACAGCCGCCGCTTCATCCGCAAGGCAAGGCCCAACCACCACGGTAGGTCGCTGTCCGGCAGCAAACACCTGACGGCAAGGCAGCGAGAGTGTGGGATTCTCCGGATGATTACCCGTGATCAACAGCAGTTGAGCTTCAGAAATCCCATAGACCACCCGCCCGATTCCGGTCCAGTAAATCGCTCCGGCACACATGGCACACGGCTCGGCATTGGTATACAGCGTACATCCGGCCAGTAGCGCTGGCGAGTCCTTTCTTAAGGCCAACTTTCGTGCAGCCAGCCCCGCCGCGACCAGCTCTGCATGCTGGGTCGGATCGCCCTGTGGCGGCAGTGAATTATTGCCCGCCTCGGCGATCACTGCGCCTGTCGCATCGACCACGATGGCCGCAAACGGATGCCGCCCCGCCTGCCGTGTCGTCTGTGCAAGGACAAAGCTTTGTCTTAAAAAACTGACATCTCTTTCTGTCAAACTCATCTGCATTCGTCCGTTATGATTCATTCAAACCCTTAGGCCAAGCGCCAGCACACATGTGCAGAAAAACGGCGCTTTTATTCAGTATAGACGAGTGGACAAGGATGTGAATCCGGCCTGATGCATACTCTTCATAAGCAAATGCCTATAGGATATGGAATATTAATTGCTATTTATCATTCAGGAATCAGCACAGATCGACACTGCACCATGAATAAATATCCAATTGATATATTTTGTATTTATTTAATGCTGCATTGAACTGCGTTTGACATCGACAGACCATTAGCCCCCATCTGGATCAACCGGATGATCAAATCAGCGAGGAGACCCGCTCATGTCGCACCAAAATGAACACCGCAATGCTCATCTGGCTCATCGGACGGCACCCAGCCCGTCCCGCACCACCCTGAAGCGCCATCTCACCGCACTGATGGCAGGTGTGCTGGGTCTGGGTATAGCCTCCGCCGCTGTAGCCGATCCACTCAAGGCCGCCTTCATCTACATCGGCCCACCGGGCGATCATGGCTGGACCTACTCGC
>JASLEL010000041.1 GCA_030151145.1 Aquirhabdus sp.
TGGCACCAAAGCTGGTTCCGGAGAAATGGAACACGGCATTACCCAGATCATCAAAGATGCTCAGCGGCGTGACACCAACAGGCTTCTTGGTCGCCATACCGTAGCGGACCGCACCACTGGCCGACTCGCCGGTTTCCTGATACGGGAAAATCAGCATATCAGCATCGACCAGCAGCTTGAGCGACTCTTCATCTTCGAGGAAGTCGTTATAGAATTCGACCAGCTCACCGATCTGCAGCGACGAGACCAGCATGCGCAGTTCGCGGACGAGATTCTTGGAGTCCAGCACAGGGTATTCGGCATTGACCAGACGCAGGCGCACCGGGAAGCCTTGTTGCTTCAGTACGGCAATCGCCTGTACCAGCTCTTTCAGCCCTTTGTGCGGCAGACAGAAGCCGTAAGCGGCAACCATCGGCAGACGGTCAGCAGGTTTGTCTTCAAGCTTGAGTGTCAGATGCTCAGTACCCAGTACGCCATGCGGGAACAGACAGACGTTATCGACGATACCGCGATCTTTCAGGCGATTCAGGTCATGTACGGAGTGCACCAGAATGCGATGACACTTTCTGAAGGCCGCATACATCTCGGTATGCTCAGGCCCCATCATGGTCGAGTGCAGCGTGATGATCACGACGATGCCTTGGGCGATCTGCGTTTCGATAAAGTACGCCAGATCCAGGAAGTGGAACAGACCGGCATTAAACTGGATAACCAGTGTATTCAGTTCCTGCTCCTGAATCAGTCGCGACAGATTACCCAGATTATTCACGCCCTGCTCGCCGCCGGCCTGCCATGCTCTAAAGCAGTTGGCCTGATCATTCTCGTGCGGCTCATTTTGCGGTGAAGCAAAAATCGTGATGTTTTCCGGATGAGGCATACGATCGATCAGATGCTCAGAATACGTCGCGATCCCGCAACGGGTATTCCATGTCGTGATCCAGCCAATCTTGGGCACAGGTGCCTGTGCCTTATCGGCGCGCCATTCCTGTACGGAATTAATCGCACGTGCCGTGCTGGCAGCCCATGTGTATTCACTCATCAGCAACTGACGACCGGCTTCGGCCATGTATTTGCGTTTCTCGGGGGTCGAACGACGCGCTTCCTGCATGGCTTTGGCCAGTGCATTGACATCGATATCAGCCCAAGCCGATGAATACAGACCGAAGTGGGTCTTGGCAGCGGAGAACTTATAATCCACCAGCCACGCGGTCTCATTGGTACAGAAGTCCAGCTGACCGCTCCACGCCGTCGTGATGACCGGGATACCACTCAGCATGGCTTCAGCCAGCGGCAGGCCAAAGCCTTCGGCACGACTCGGCTGGACCAGTGCATGGCTCAGGGTATACAGCGCCTTGATATCCTCATCGGTCAGATCGTCTTCCAGCACGATCACATGCGGGTACTTGGGATTGGCTGCTTTACGAGTCGCGATCCAGTCGTGGATCTTGTTGTGTTCGTTGGGCGAGGTCTTGACGATCAGGGTGACATCATCATCGCTGGTAAAGCCGACGCCATAGGCATCCAGCAGCGCCTCTGGCCCTTTACGCGGCAGACAGGTCGAGACGTGCAGGAAGCGGAAGCCTTTGGTCCCCTCGACACGGAAATCCGGCGAAGGCACGATGCGCTCCCAGTGATCCACACCATTGCCGGAGACCATCAGCGGTACGGACACGCCGTTATCGATCATGATCTTTTCGACATGGCGTGCGGTACAGATGATACCGTCCAGATGGGTATTGAAGTTATTCACCCACTCATGCGGAAAGCCCGACTCTTCCCACGCATAGTGATGCAGCACATTCAACGGGCTGTGCATATCCCAGACACGCGGTGGATACAGATTGCGGCTTGCGACATTGACATTGGAGTGCGGGTAGTCAGGGACACGCGCATGCAGTTGGGCCAGATCTGGATTCTGCTCCAGGAATTTCTCGCCTGCCGGGAAGTCACCATGCTCGCCTTCGGTCGAATGCAGAATCACCTGATGTCCCAGTTTATCCATGGCACGCGCCACTTCACGGTTCACCAGCGCCAGACTGTAGGAACTGTCAAAGGGGCCTTCGATACGCCAGATCAGCTTTTCACCAAAATCGGCACTCGCCCGGATCACATCCGAAGCCAGACAGTTGGTGTATACCGACTCAGAAACCTGAACCAATGCAACGGTCTTGGATGGGGTCGGATTGCCGATACGGGCGATTTTGTCCGAGAATTCAGAGAGCGAGCTTACCGAGCTGCTTGCGCCATCATCGGCTTGAGTGCGCTCATGCAGTTGTTCCAGCGCACGCAGCGCCAGCTGTGCGGTTTTGTCCCACGAGAAATTCTTGGAATGCACTTCGGCATGCTGCTGCAAAGAGCTCCAGAACGCCTCATCGGTCAAGGCACGCTGGATCAGATCACGCATGCTCTCGATGGAGTGCGGATCAAACAGGGCATCTTCGCGACCGACGACTTCAGGAATACTGCTGGTGTTGGAACCGATGCATGGCGTACCACAGCACATGGCTTCCAGCGCAGGCAGACCGAAGCCTTCATGAAAGGACGGATAAACAAACAGATGGCAGTGTGAGTATAGGGTGATCAATTGCTCATCCGACACATGACCGGTCAGCACCAGCTCACCCGGCTCCAGTCCAAAGCTGGCACCAAAGGCCTGGAAGTTGCGATAGGCTTCACCTGCAGCATCGAGCTTGAAGATCAGGACCAGTTGGTAGTCCTTACGCACCTCTTTGGGCAGCGCGGCAAAGGCCTTGATGGCACCTTCAAAGTTTTTGCGCGGCTCAAGCGCACCTGCATGCATGAGGAATTTGCGATTGATGCCCAGTGCTTTCAGCACCTTGGCCTGATCGGGATGATGGGTTTTGCGGAACGAATCCGACACTGCGGATACGATATTGACCACGCGATTGTCCGCGACACCGAGCGCGCTTTTGGCTTCGTTGGCAGCGGATTCGGAGATGGCCAGCAGCAGGTCTGTGCGCTTCAGCGAGTCGATCTTGCCATAATACCAGTCGCGGTATACCGGCGAATTCAAATGGATGTCAGGCGAGATGAACGGAATCAAATCATAGAGAATGACTGCCGTCGGCACTTGCGAGTACAGCTTGCCGACCGAGCTCACCGCATTGTCGGTGTAGCCTTCAAACAGACTGGTGATCAGCACAGCATCCGGAGACAGCTCATTAATGGCCTGCTCACGGACCAACTCTGCTGCACGCACGCGCCACGCGTTTTCCAGACTGTTTTCATTACACGGCGTTGGCACCGAGATCACATAGATATGACTTTCCGGCAGGATATCGGACAGCTCGGCCTTGGCAGCGGCAATGGTCTCAGGAAAAGCATCATTCAACAAAACGAAAATCTGGTTACCATTGGCATTGCGAATCATGGCTTTGGTCAAAGCCAAGGAATAGCGACCAATACCACGATCACGGCTTGCACACTGCACACTTTGAATATCGACTAGAATGCGCATTACTTATACATCCCCTTCCATTAATGATCGTTAAGCTTCTTGAATATAGTTAATGCCGTTGGCGACAAGCGTTTCAGCAGCGCATGCTCTTCGCTGTCCTGTTTACGGCTGTCGTCCTGATGGCTGTGCGCGGCAGCGTCGCTATGGGATGAGGATTCGACTTGAGACAGCTGCGCCTTGATCAGCAAGATCTCAGGATCATTGCCATATTGCTTCTCGATCAGCACATTCAGGATGCGCGTCAGATTCTGAATGGATTTGGTCAGCTCTTCGATCGTCGCCTGATCGCCAGCGGGACTGAGCAACACACCCGCCTGTACCTGCGTTGACGAGGCCACACGGCGTGCGCCCAGTGGCGTATGCGCAACCACGGTCGCAACCTGACGCCCGATCCAGGTTTGTTCAGGCTTGATGGCGATTGCACGTACCAGCGCATTTTCACCGACCAGTCGCTGGCCGCGCGCCTTCACTTCCAGGACATTGCCGCGCAATTTATGCAGATAGGCATTGACTTGCGAAGGATCTGGCAGTTTTTGCAGGAACTCAATCAGATTGGAGTAGCGCTCCAGCGAGACTTTGATCAGCGAGTCTGCGGCTACAGGCTGTTTATTCAGTTCTTTGGACGAGAGCAATTGGCCCAGCACACGACTCTTGCTGATGCCGGAACGCAGTCTGCCCAGATAATATTGTTTGCCTTCCGTGTCGGGTGCCCGATGCAAAATCAGTTGGTACGCCAGTTCAATAAACGTGTCATCGTCATACTTCATCAACGCTTTCAGATTTGGACTACCATCTTTCAAATACAGTTCTGGCGTTACTTCTAACTTACCCATAGGCATAACAGGCTCCTAAATTAAAATAATGAACATTGTCTCTATATCTCGTGCGACGATGAATTCAGCCTGATTTCCTTAACCTTCGCTTGCTGATGCCACCATATCCAGACTTGCCAGCAGCTGAAGCGCGCTTTCCCTCCAGGACAAAGGCTGTATCTTCACCGCCTCTTTACTTACATTCACCATGGACTCAAGCCAGGTTTCAATGTTCTGTGCCAATGCATCCGCACAATTTCCCGAAAAGAAGGACGCATTGTCACCCACCACTTCTCGAAAAATCGGCGTATCCCGGCATAACACCGGTAAACCAAAATAAAACGCCTCAACCACAGGCAAACCAAAACCCTCGGCATAGGATGCCGCAATCAATCCATCCGCACGCTGATACAGCTGCTCCAGCAACTCATCACTGGCATTATCAAACCACCACAGCCGCGATTCACGCGCGATATGCGCCTGCAGTCGTGCCTGCAGCACTTCAGTTTTCCAGCCCGGCTTGCCCACGATCACCAGATTCACGGGCGCATCTTTCTGCCACAGCTTCTCAAATGCATTCAGCACCTGCTCATAGCCTTTACGCGGCTCGATGGTACCGACCATGAGCAACGTCGTTCCCTGAGACAGCGCTTCAAACACAGGCGCGGTCTGACCTGCGAATCCGCTACTGGGCATACTGGATGCAATATCAGCGCCTAAATAAAAAACCCGCGTGTCAATCTCCTGATCAACTTGATATTGCTCACGCAGAATAGCGCGTAACCGGGTTTCACAATCGCGCGAAATACACAAAAGCCGATCCGCCAAAATGGCAATCGTCTGAATCCAGCGGCGAAAGATCTTGCTGGTTTTGGGATTAAACCATTCTGGATGCGAAATCGGCAGGACATCGTAAACCACAAAGTTCATCAACACGCCCTGCATCTTCCAGCGCAGTAAGGTGAGC
>JASLEL010000055.1 GCA_030151145.1 Aquirhabdus sp.
TCCGAAATCAGTCCGCAAATCCCTCGTGGTCGATGGTGAAGACCATACCAATGACTGGTCCATCACCGATTTCACCATGGATGAGCTGCGCCAGTGGATCCGAGGGACGACCTATGATGCACGTGATCAGCGCCCGACCGACCTGAATGGCAAACTTCCCCTGATCAGCTTTCAGGAGTTGCTCGATATCCGCAAGGCCAAGAGTCTGCAGTTGGGTCGCGTGATCTCGGTTTACCCAGAGAGCAAAAACCCCTACTGGAACGATCAGCAGGGCATCGCCAATGGCTGTGACATCAATGGCACCAAGCATCCACTCGAAGATGCCATCGTCAAGATCATCAATGACAATGGTTTAAATACCAAAGACGCCCCGATCTACGTCCAGAGCTTCGATCCAGCCAGTCTGAAATACATGCGCAGCATCGGCCTGAAAGCCAAAGCCGTGCAGCTCATCGACGGCAATGATGTCAACTACAAGACCGGCGAGATGATCTACAACACCGGCGACGCCTACACCATCGTCGATGGTCGTCCTTATAGCTGGACCATCAGTGGTGATGCACGCTACTTCGGCGACATGCTGACGCCAGCGGGTCTGGCTGAGATCAAGACCTATGCCGACGGTATCGGTCCATGGAAGCCGCAAGTCATGGCGCTCACCATCAGCCCATGGAAGGACAAGAATGCCGATGGCACGCCGTATACTGGCTCACTCGCCGAAGTCAACACCATCGCGCCGACTAGCCTGATCGCCAATGCGCACAAAGCCGGGCTGTTCGTGCATAGCTACACCTTCCGTAACGAGCCTAAATATCTGGCTGGCATCTATAAAGGCGACCCGAATGCTGAATATCAGGCTTTCTTTAAAGCCGGTATAGACGGCGTCTTTACCGACTTCACCAATACGGCCGTACCTGCCCGTACAGCCTTCCTACAATCGCTCGGTTATAAATAACGATCATCCGGCACCTGAATAAAGAAATCCCTCATCGACCGATTGAGGGATTTTTTTAACCCATCGTTTAAGTCAGTCAAAAGCCTCATCCATGCCAGCATGTAAGTAGATTATTGCCGCACATCATCGGCATGGCAGATTTTGCTCGACTCAACGCGCAAGAATAGCGACAATAACGGCCTATTTTTTAAGTTTGCGCACACGTTATAAGCGCAGCTTTATTTTCAGCATTCAGAACCTAGATAGCCGATTGCCCTATGTTATACGCCTCGACCCGTGGACACGCCACCGCACAGCAATTCTCCGAAATCCTCTTAGGCGGCCTTGCGCCCGATGGCGGTCTGTACCTGCCGCAGAGCTACCCACAGGTCACGGGCGACGAGTTAGACGCTTGGCGCAAGCTCTCCTATGCCGAGCTGGCCTTCGCCGTGCTGAGCAAATTTGCCACCGACATTCCAAGCGACGACCTGAAAGCACTGGTGGACAAGACCTACACTGCCGAGGTCTATCGCAATGCCCGTCCGGATGAAGACGCGCGCGACATCACCCCGCTACGTGTGCTCGAAGACAAAGACGGCCGCAAGCTCATCCTGCAAGCGCTCTCTAATGGTCCAACGCTGGCCTTTAAAGACATGGCGATGCAGCTTCTGGGCAATCTGTTTGAATACACGCTCAATCAGCAGCACGACGAGCTGAATATCTTTGGCGCGACCTCCGGTGACACTGGCAGCGCCGCCGAATATGCCATGCGCGGCAAACGCGGTATCCGCGTCTTTATGCTGTCGCCCTATCAAAAGATGAGCGCCTTCCAGACGGCACAGATGTTTAGCCTGCAAGACCCCAATATCTACAATATCGCGGTCAAAGGTGTGTTTGACGACTGTCAGGACATGGTCAAAGCCGTGTCCAACGATCTCGACTACAAGACCCGCCAAAAGATCGGCACCGTCAACTCCATCAACTGGGCGCGTGTCGTCGCTCAGGTGGTGTACTACTTCCGTGGCTATTTGGCGGCGACCACATCAAACGATCAGCAAGTCTCGTTCACCGTGCCGTCGGGGAACTTCGGCAATATCTGCGCCGGTCATATCGCGCGCATGATGGGCCTGCCGATTGCCAAACTCGTCGTCGCCACCAATGAGAACGACGTACTGGACGAATTCTTCCGCACGGGCATCTATCGCGTGCGTAAATCCGCCGAGACTTGGCACACCACCAGCCCCTCGATGGACATCTCCAAAGCCTCCAACTTCGAGCGCTTTATCCATGATCTGCTGGGTGGTGACACGGCGCGCGTGGCGGCACTGTTTAAGAAAGTCGATACCCATGGCGGCTTTGATCTGTCGGGTAATCCCGGCAGCGACGGTGATGAGTTCAAGCTGGTCGCGCAGTATGGTTTCCAGTCGGGCAAATCGGTCCACGCCGACCGTCTGAACACCATTCGTCAGGTACAGGCCAACTACGGCATCGTCATCGATACCCATACTGCCGATGGTGTGAAAGTTGCGCTTGAACATATCGAAGCCGGCGTCCCGATGATCGTGCTCGAGACGGCACTGGCAGCCAAGTTTAACGAGACCATTCAGGAAGCGCTGGGCCATGATGCAGCGCGCCCTGCAGGCTTTGAAGACATTGAGAGCCTGCCGCAACGCTCCACCGTCATGACCACCGACATCGATGCCATGAAGGCCTTTATCGCTGAGCGCACCGGTCTGTAAGATCCAAACGCCATAAAAAACCTCGCACACTGGCGAGGTTTTTTTTATTGAAGACCGTGATCAGGCATTGTTGGCCAGATGATCGGTCACATGTGGCAGCAGGGTCGCGATGCCTTGCTGGACTTCATCCGGGGTGATACCGACTTTGGCAGCAATCGCCGAGATCTGCTCGGTACTCATGATGGCATTGACGGTATTGGGATCGGACAGCGCCGAACCAAACGACGCCGCCAGATTCTGTGCACCACCCTGCTGCTGGATGGCTTCGACCACATGCGGCAGCAGCGCGCTCAGCACGGGGGAATTCTCACCACCCAAGAGCTGACTCAGTTCGCCCGATAGATTTTGCCCACCCAACAGGCTACCCACGATCCCACCCAGACCACCTTGCTGACCTTCTACACCTTGCAGCACTTCACCGACCAATCCGTCGAGCAATCCCATAGTTTTTTCCTACCTATCCAGAGTAAATAAAACCCGTGTCAATAAAAACCTCAGCGGGCACATACGTGCACCGTCTGCCATGAGACTATACATAAGCCGCGCAGGACGCAAATGTCAGAATGTAGGAAACTGTATACAGACGTTAAATGCCGATGGTGAACCGTGGGAAAATCAAGCAGACAGGGTGTAGCAGATTGCTCGCCATCGCATGCAAGCGCGGTATTGATCAGCGCCGTGTTTAAAAGCAGTGTTTAAAAAAGTCGCTTTCAAAAAAACCGTTAAAAAAGACCATTAAAAAAAGCCAGCGCTCACCGCAACCGCCGAAGCGAGGAACGCCGCGTCAGTAAAGCCGCAGCGATGCGCCATCAGATCTCGTAGTATTCGGTCAGATTCATCGCCGGAATACGCAGCAGATCATTGGCGGTCAGTGGCGCACGCATCATTTGCGCCAGCGTATACTGATCCAGATACTGAAAAAATGCCTCCAGCGCCCGATCCAGCGCAGGCTTCAGCAGGCAATGGTTGAGCAGCACACAGGGCTGACTAAAGCAATCCACCAGCTGATTTTGATTCTGGGCGTGGTTCTCAAGCGTACGCACCACCTGACCGACCTGAAAAGCTGAGGTCGGCTGAGCCAGACTGACTCCGCCGCCCTTGCCGCGCATGGTACGGACCCAGCCTTGCTTGCCCATAAAATGCACCACCTTGACCAGATGATGCTCGGATGCCGCCAGCTCCTGCGCCATCGCCGAGATGGTGAAAGGCACCTCACGCGCAGGCTGACTCAAGTACATGAGCACCCGCAAGCCCAGGTCTGTAAATCGGTTTAATTGCATCGTGTGGTCCGCTAGTGCCTGCAAAGTTGTCTGAGCCGTAGGATACGCGAAACCGGCACGCGACGCCAAACGCCATTAGTATCTGCGCGCAATTCACTGGTGTTAACGGTCAAGCCTTGGCGACTAAGCGTACGCCGTCTGTCGAAAATATCGCCAAAGAATGCATTCCTCATCATCCCCTGCATGTGTCAGGACTCAAATGGCGGGGAATCAGCAGGAAACAGAGGAAGTCAGAAAAATGGCGCAATATGTCAAACAACTTGGCAGTAAGCGTCAAGCCCCCAGCGCGAGATTGCCTGAAGATAGGACCATCAACCGCCTGATGGGATTTTAAAAATGAATACCGCCGCTCCCCCCGCGCAACCTGCCGAACTCCAGCCTGCCGAAGTGCAGTTCGTCTCAGGCGGCATCCAATGCAGTGCCTATCTCTACCGTCCCGCCGGGGCAGCGCCGTCGCCCATCATCGTCATGGCACACGGACTGGGCGGTACACGCAAAATGCGCCTGACGGCCTTTGCTGAGCGCTTTGCGGCAGAAGGCTATGCCTGTCTGGTGTTTGACTATCGTCATTTTGGCGATAGCGAAGGCGAGCCGCGTCAGTTGCTGGATATCGGTCGTCAGCTTGAGGACTGGAAAGCCGCGATAGCCTATGCACGCGGCCTGCCCGGTGTCGATGCCTGCCGCGTGATCCTATGGGGATCGTCATTCTCAGGTGGGCATGTGCTGGCAACGGCAGCAACGGAGCCTGATCTTGCGGCGATCATCTCGCAGTGTCCTTTTACCGATGGACTCTCGTCCAGCCTTGTGATGGACCCAGTCACCTCGATCAAGCTTAGCGCACTGGCGATCCGGGATCGTATTGGTGCTCTGCTGGGTCAAGCCCCGCTCATGGTGCCGCTGTCCGGCTCTCCCGGTGAGACCGCCCTGATGAATGCCGCTGATGCACAATCAGGCTTATCCGCACTGACTTGCTATGACCCGAACTATAAGAACTATGTCGCGGCGCGCTTTGCACTGGACATCATTCGCTACTACCCGGGCCGCAGTACGCCACAGATCAAAGCCCCCGTGCTGTTCTGCGTCTGCGATCCCGATACGGTCGCACCTGCCAAAGCCACCCTGCGCCACGCCAAGCACACCCCGCACAAAGAGATCAAACGCTACGACTACGGGCATTTTGATATTTATATCGGTGATGCCTTCGAGCATGTGGTCAAAGATCAGATCGACTTTCTCAAGCGCACCGTCCCAGTTCATTGATCGATGACGATCTCAGGAATACACGTATGAAGACAGCAACACTGCAAGATCGCGTCATCGTCATCACGGGTTCGACCGGCGGGCTTGGGCAGGCCGCAGCGCAAGCCTTACGGGCCAAGGGAGTGAAACTTGCCCTGCTGGATCTGGATCAGGACAAGGTCGATGCGCAAGCGCGTACCTTGGGCGGCGATCAGGTCGCCAAGGGCTGGGGGGCCGATGTCCGCTCACTGAGCAGTCTGGAGGCGGCTCTGGCAAGTGCAGCGCTGCACTTTGGAAGGATCGACGTGGTGATCGCCAATGCCGGGATCGGCAAACCGGAGTCCATGCAGTATATGGACCCCGCGACCTTTGAACGGACCATTGATATCAATCTAAACGGCGTGTTTCGTACCTTTCGTGCCGCCCTGCCCTATGTCAAACGCAGCCGGGGCTATCTGCTGGCGGTATCGTCGATGGCGGCCTTTGTGCATTCACCGCTCAATACCCACTATTGCGCCAGCAAGGCTGCCGTCTGGGCGCTGTGCGACAGCCTGCGTCTGGAGTTAAAGTCGGCAGACGTCGGTGTCGGCAGCTTGCATCCGACCTTCTTTCAGACGCCGATGATGGATGCCGTGCAGGCAGATCCTGCCGGCAGCAGTGTGTGGCAAGACAACACCGGCATCTGGAAATATGTCGCGATTGATGAGGTGGTCGCAGGGCTGGTGGATGCCATCGTACGGCGTCGTGACATGGTGACCGTCCCCAAGCAAAACGCCCTGATCGCCCGTGCGCCGGGTCTGCTGCGGCAGGTGATCGAACGCGTCGGCTTTAGCCGTCAGGGGCTCGCCGAGACCATGCAGAGGGATGAACAGCAGCATGGTTGACGTGCGCAATCATCGCCCTGTCGCAGCAAGTCTAAGCCTATCGGGCTGCGCTTGCGCGTTCCTGCTGCGGGGTCTTGCCGGTCCACTCCTTATAGGCACGGGTAAAGGCACTGTGCTCCGAATATCCGAGCATCAGGGCGATCTCGACGATGTGCAGCCGGGCATCCTGTAGATACGACCGCGCCAGCTCATGACGCACGGTATTGAGCTCCGCCCGAAAGCTGGTGCCTGCCTCCGTCAGCCGTCGCTGCAGGGTACGCCTTGAATAGCACAGCAAGTCCGCCACCTGCGCAATATCCGGCTCCCCCTGCCGCAGTAAATGCGCGATGTGCTTGCGCACCTGCTCCACGATCTCCTCGACCTGCGGCAGTTGGGCCAGCAATTGATCCGCGTGTTTATCCAGTACGGCGATCAAGGCGGGGTCGGGGCTTTTAAGCGGCATGCCCAGCATGTCGAGTCCAAAGCGCAGGAGCGGCAGTGGCTGCTCAAACAGGACCGGACAGCCAAAATAATCCTCATAGGGCTGAGTATCAGCAGGCCGGGCATGGATAAAGTGTACCGCCAACAATGACTCCGTACCGCGGATCAGGCTACGACAGAATTGCACCATCACGGTACGCCCCGTCTCATCCACGAGGGGTCCAGCCTGATAGTCCTGTATATCCCACGTTAATTCCGCATAATCAGCACCGATCTCAATCGAGGCAGGCACCACATCAAAGATCAGGCGCTGATAACGCTCAAAGCGCTGCATCGCAGCACCGAAATTGTCACACGCCAGCAGGACTGCACCCAGAATGCCCAAATGGCGGGCGGTGATGGTTTGGCCGACATGCAGACCGATCAGGGGATCTTGCAGATGATGCTTGGCCGTCTCAAGCAGGCGCTCCCAGTGCAGGACCGCGACACCGCCCAGCCCATGCGCATCCGGCACAGGCCATGGCTCGCCCAAGACATTCTCAGGATCATGGCCTTGTGCTTCCAGATACTCAAACAGCAATTGCACATAGGTCTCTGGAATCATCCTGCGATGGAGTGGCTTGCCCAACGGGTCGATCTCTGTGCAGATAGGATTGGCGCAAAGTATCAAATGGATGGTGAATCATTGTCAAGACCGCTGGAGAAGATGTCGAAGCACAGCCCTTCCTTGCGACTTTGTGTTCGCGCGATGCGCAGCAGATCATCTACACGTGAAATGAAGATGGTTAGCAAGGTCGATGTGAGATGGCGCAGGATGCTGCCGGGATGGTGGCGATGTTTTCTGACCATGCTGAAGGTGGGAGTGCCTGTCGCTGCAGCGCGTTGCGCCGATGCACTGACATTCAACTGACATCATGGGGAATGATGGAAGTTTTTTCTAAAAAAGACTTTTTTCAGCAGACGCTAATACAGGCCTTAGCCCCAATAACGCGCCAGTACCACCAGCTCACGCCAGACATTCGGCGTCACCTGATCCCGATATACGGTCCAGTGCTGCAGCTTACCTGCTTTAGGCTGCAAGGACAGCGTCATGGCCCAGCCATAGGCACGCACCGCCGCCAGACGTCCCTCGAATGCCTCAGCGACCACACCTTTTTGATGCCGGAAGCCCATACGCCAGTGCCAGACATCATAGGAGAGACAGGCGACCTCCAGCAGGCGCTGCTGCGGGCGGCTCAGTTGCCATGTCAGCACCAGACCACTCAGCATGATGGTCACAGCCGCCAACCATACGGGCATCTGCCACGTCCCAGCAGCCCCACACAGCAGCGCCAGCAAGGCGACAAACACCCC
>JASLEL010000121.1 GCA_030151145.1 Aquirhabdus sp.
CGTTCAACTGGGTGCGCATGCCGTGGGTTTTGTCTTCTATCCGCCGAGTCCGCGTGCGGTGACCAAGGAGCAAGCCGTTGATCTGGTGCGCGTGGTGCCACCATTCGTACAGGCGGTGGGTTTGTTTGTGAATGTCTCCGAGCTTGAGCTGGTGGATATGCTGTCGGATGTCCATCTGGATCTCTTGCAGTTTCATGGCGATGAGACGCCGGAAGACTGCGAACGTCTGGGACAGCTGACCGGCAAGCGCTGGATCAAGGCGCTGGCGATGAAGCCGGATGTCGATATTCTGGCGCAGATACATGCCTATGAGGTGGCTGGTGCGAGCGGTATCCTGCTTGATGCCTGGCACCCCAAGCTGTACGGTGGGACAGGCGAGGCGTTTGATTGGGGGCGCTTTCCTCACGACCTGAGCATTCCGCTGATACTGGCAGGTGGTCTCAATCCTGATAATGTCCGTGAGGCCATACTAGCAGCGCAGCCCTTTGCCGTGGATGTCAGCGGTGGGGTGGAGGAGGCCAAAGGCATCAAGAGCCGCATGCTGATCGAGCGTTTTGTACAGCAGGTCCGCTCGGTGTGATGGACTGAAAAAATTCCAGATTGATTCAAAGATTATGTTTTTTAATATAAAGGTTTGACTGGCACATGCAACAATTCATGACCGATTTTCGATGGCGTCGCTCATATCCGCATTGAACGATAGGACAGGCGTAGGCCATATCAGGCTGGCAGCGCGTGTTTATCCATGAAAAATCTGTAATAGGTCATGAACTTAAAATGAACAATGCATCCGCAATATCCAACACCGCAACACTGAATGACATAAAAGGTAGTACCGACGTGAGTCAGATTGATTTTACCCAGTATCCCGATGCGCATGGCCACTATGGCGTGCATGGCGGCCGTTTTGTTTCCGAGACGCTGATGGCGGCACTGGAAGATCTGGAGCAGCTTTACAACCGCATGCGCAATGACGCCGAATTCCGCCGCGCATTCGACTATGACTTGGCTCACTATGTCGGCCGCCCATCGCCGCTGTATCACGCTGAGCGTTTCAGTCGTGAACTGGGCGGTGCGCAGATTTACCTGAAGCGTGAAGACCTGAACCATACCGGCGCGCATAAGGTCAATAACACCATCGGACAGGCGTTGCTCGCCAAGCTCTCGGGCAAGACCCGTATCATCGCCGAGACTGGCGCAGGACAGCATGGCGTGGCGACGGCGACCATTGCTGCGCGTCTGGGTCTTGAGTGTGTGATCTTCATGGGTGCCGACGACATCCAGCGTCAGTCGATGAATGTCTACCGTATGAAGCTCTTGGGCGCTCGCGTCGTCTCGGTCACCAGTGGCTCGCGTACGCTCAAAGACGCTATGAACGAAGCCATGCGCGACTGGGTGACCAATGTAGACAACACCTACTATGTGATCGGCACCGTGGCAGGTCCGCATCCTTATCCGATGCTGGTGCGTGACTTCCAGTCGATCATCGGTCGCGAAGCGCGTGAGCAGAGCCTTAAACAAATCGGCAAACTGCCGGATGCGCTGGTCGCAGCAGTCGGTGGTGGCTCGAATGCCATCGGACTGTTTTATCCGTTCCTGAATGACTATGACATCAAGATCTACGGTGTTGAAGCTTCGGGCTATGGCATCGAGAGCGGTAAGCACTCTGCGCCGCTGAATGCAGGCAAGATCGGCGTGCTGCATGGCAACCGCACCTACCTGATGAGCGATGCAGAAGGCCAGATCATTGAGACGCACTCGATCTCGGCGGGCCTCGACTATCCGGGCGTCGGTCCTGAGCATAGTTTCTTAAAAGACGTGGGCCGTGTGCAGTACGTGCCGATCGATGATGATGAGGCGCTGCAAGGCTTCCGTGATCTGACGCGCATCGAAGGCATCATCCCGGCGCTTGAGAGCAGCCATGCCATCGCCTATGTCAAAAAACTCGCCCCCACCATGTCGCCGGATCAGTCGATCATCGTCTGTCTGTCGGGACGCGGGGATAAAGATTTGCTGACGGTTGCCAAACTCGACGGCATTGAGATCACCTGATTTCTGCCCGAAGATCGCAACTACATGTAGAGCCTATTTGAGAACGAATTTAAGAGAAGAACCATGTCCCGTATCGCTTCCTGCTTTGCCGCGCTGAAGGCGCAGAACCGCAAAGCACTGATTCCCTATATCATGGCCGGTGACCCGTCACCTGAAATTACCGTACCTTTGCTACATGAGATCGTCGCTGCCGGTGCCGACCTGATCGAGCTGGGTCTGCCGTTTTCCGATCCGATGGCCGATGGTCCGGTGATCGCGCTGGCTGCCGAACGTGCTTTGGCCGGTGGCACCAGTACGCTCAAGACGCTGGATATGGTCGCGGAGTTCCGCAAGACCAATACCACGACCCCCATCGTGCTCATGGGCTATCTGAATCCGGTCGAGATCATCGGCTATGAGACCTTTGTGGCCCGTGCGGCAGAGGCGGGTGTCGATGGCCTACTGCTGGTGGATCTGCCGCCCGAGGAGTCTGGTGCGCTGGGTGAGATTTTGGCGAAACACGCCATCGATCCGATTTTCCTGTTGGCGCCGACCACGACCGAAGCCCGTATCGAACATGTGGTCAATGCCGCCCGAGGCTATGTCTACTATGTCTCGCTCAAAGGTGTGACCGGCTCATCCGCCCTGAACACTGCCGAGGTCGATGCCCGTATCCGCCAGATCAAAGCGAAAACCGACTTGCCGATCGGCGTGGGTTTTGGTATTCATGATCGGGCCACGGCGCAGGCTGTCGGTCGGTCCGCCGATGGCGTGATCGTGGGTACGGCGCTGGTGCGGTCCTTCGCCGAACATGCACCCGCTGAGGCAGTCAACGCCATTCAGGCCAAAATCAAAGAACTTCGCTTAGCATTGGATGATCTAACATGAAGCACACAACGGACAAGACCCTTGCACACGGCAGCTGGCTCAACCGAGAGGTGCCGGGTGTCAAGAAACACCCCATTGTCAGCACCGTGCGTGCACAAGTGGCCGTGATGGCTTGTCCGGCCTGCCATCAGGAGATCATCAAGAGCCGCCTGCCTGAGCTGATGTATGTCTGCCCGCATTGCGATGAGCATCTCAAGATGTCGGCACGCTTTCGTCTGGAGAAGCTGTTTGACCATGTCGAGCGTGAGCTCGGGCAGGAGTTCACGAGCCACGACCCGCTGCACTTCGTCGATAGCCAGCCTTATCCTGAGCGCATGAAAGCCATGCAAAAGAAAACCGGCGAGACGGAAGCGCTGGTGGTCATGCAAGGCCGCGTGCAGGATATCGACCTCGTCGCCTGTGCCTTTGAGTTTGACTTTATGGGCGGCTCCATGGGCTCGGTGGTGGGTGATCGCTTTGTACAGGCGGCCGAAGTTGCTTTAGCCTCCCGTCAGCCGCTGATCTGCTTTGCGGCTTCCGGTGGTGCGCGTATGCAAGAGGGACTGCTGTCCCTGATGCAGATGGCGCGTACGGCAGCGGCTGTGCAGCGTCTGCGTGAAGCGGGTGTACCATATATCGTGATCTTCACCCATCCGGTCTATGGCGGTGTCACGGCGTCGCTTGCGATGATCGGCGATATTCATCTGTCCGAGCCGAAGGCCATGATCGGCTTTGCCGGTAAACGCGTGATCGAGCAGACCGTGCGTGAAGTGCTGAAAGAGCCCTTCCAGCGAGCCGAGTTTTTGCTGGAGCATGGCGTGGTCGATCAGATCGTTCATCGCCATGAGATGAAAGCGACCATCGTGCGTCTGCTTGCCAAGCTGCAGAATATCAACACGCCGTCATAAGGGCGGCCTAAACTCCTATCCACATGTGATTTAGGCGACCTGCCATCATGACGATTATCCCTCCCGCGTCTGGCGACACGCGCCAGACTGCGCCGGATGGGCAGAGTACGCTCGCCCGCTGGCTTGACTACTGGCAATCCATTCATGCCACCGCCATCGATCTGGGGCTTGAGCGCGTACGTCCCGTCGCGGCAGCACTGGATGTCCTCACGCCACCAGTGCCCGTCATCACCGTGGCTGGCACCAATGGCAAAGGTTCGACGACCACGGCTATTGCCGCTATTTACCGGGCTGCTGGACTTCGGGTTGCGCTCTATCAGTCTCCTCACATTTACCAATTTAATGAACGTATCCGTATCGATGGCGTGCAGGTCAAAGATGAGCTGCTGATTCGGGCTTTCGTTGCCGTTGAGACAGCCCGGCAG
>JASLEL010000234.1 GCA_030151145.1 Aquirhabdus sp.
CTCGACATCATCTGCACAGGCTGCCAGCAGCACCGCACCGACCACCTCCACCAGCGGCTCAAGTGCAGGATCAGGCGCTTCGACACAGCAGGGCAGCGCCAGTGGTTCGGCGAATGGCCAAGGCCAGTCATCCACGGACAGCTCATCCCAGTCGCATCCGTACGGATCAAGCTATCCAGCCAAACAGCCTGCAAACTGACGGCGGTAGGCATTCAACTCACGAGGTGTGATGATGAAAACACTCAGCCTTGCATTACTCTTGACCCTGACCGTGATCCAAGCTTCCTGCAAGTTTGATCATCAGTCTGACGCAGCCCCTGCGTCTGCTCCGGCTTCCAGTCCTGCGAGCTGATGACTGAAGACATAAGGAAACCCAATAGATAGCGGTATATAAAGTGGCTTTCCTTATGTTTTTACCTTGAGATGACGATTTGGCATCTGTCCGGAGGGATATGTGTTTATTGCGCTGTGGTGCTGACCTGCTGACGTGCGGGTAGCTTTAGCGTACCCAGAATGGGTGGCAACAAGACCTCACAGCCTGCGTCTTTGATTTCCTGAATAAAGCCTGCCAGATCGACGCCCGGGATCAGATCCGGAGTCGTGTGGATCGGGGTCATCATGGTGTCCCAGTGACAGGGGATGATCCAGCGTGGTTTGAGTAGCGCAACCACTTCTTTGACATAGTCTGGACGGTAGTGCCGTCCGATTGCACACAGACACACCACATCCGCTGTCATGTCTGCTAGCTCTTCACGAATGAAGTCGGCGGAGTCGATATGGACGATTTTTAGCTTGCCTGTATCGACGAACCAGTTCAACACGAGTCCGTGCTTCAGATCGAGGATGCGTGGTGGCCATGGCGGGGGAGCGGTGATATCGCCGGGGATCGGAATCATGCCAAAAGCGGCTTTGCCATGGATGGACGGTAGGCCGCGGATGGTCCAAGAACCGCTGGCGATGTCTTCACGACCGGCGGTCTCCCGTAACTGGCTCTCAGGTACGCCAGCGGCACGCCCAACCATGATCGCCGCCCGTGAACCAATCAGGCGGGCACCGGTCTGCAGACACAGATCAGGCGCATCCAAAATATGATCATAGTGCGCATGGCCAATCAGCACGTCATCAGCGGCAGGAATCAACTGCTGAATGAGCGCCTTGTTGGGGACCAGTGGCTTGCTGATGGTCTCGACCAGATCGGGGCGGGACACATAGGGGTCCAGAACGACGGTACGCGCTGCATTCTGCAATACAAAGCCCGCCGTGCCGAGATAGGTGAGGGTCAGGTGTGTGTCCTCTGTGCGAGCCGCAGTATGAGGCGGGCTGTACCAGCTGTCGGGAACGGTCTTGAGTCCGAGGATTTTTTTCCACAGGGCCATGGCGGTCTTCTGTATCTGAGGTGAAATGGGCAAAAAAACGGCTAGACGACTCTACTACGATGCGCCGCACCGGGCAAGTTGAAACAGGTCGGATCGCCTCATACACAGGATGAGCTGTGACGGCATGACACGTCGTAGATAATGTCGGTCAAACTTGAATATATCATTGAACCAAAAGATAAAAATATTGTTATATCTATAAAAATAATCGACCTTAGTTAATCGTGCAGGCAAAAAAAACCGCACTGGGGAGTGCGGAAAAAGACCTTGCACCGTAGCTATATAGCGCAAGGTTAGGGGTAAAAGTATTACACCATGGACGATGAGGATGCGCAAGCGAATTTACATAAAAATTGACTATATGGTCTAAAATATTACACCAAATATACAAACCAGATGCAGACCGTGAATATATCGCGAGGGTGCCAACTTTGTACGGCTGTCTGCTGCTGGCTATGGCGTGTCGTCTGGCCTTGCGACCGGCTACGGAGTGAGGTTTGGCAGGGCCGTTGGTCGTTGGGGGGAGACCGGGGATTGAGTTGGTTAGTAAGTCCTTTTGCACGCAGAGATGTGGGTGGACAATGGATTACATGGACCAGAGAGAAAAGCGCATAACGAAAGAGGGCCGTGACGAAAGATTTTTAAAGCCAATGACGTGTAACTTAATCATAGTAAAAAACAATCTAAATGGATCGCTTAGATTGGTCTATCTAAATGTATCCAGCATGAGATGAGCGTAACAGGGAATAGATTGTGGCGTTGCCCGAGTCCTTGGGTCGTCTGCAAGTCAGTTGGTGAGTTGCTCAGACTGGTTTGGGGAAGTAGCGAGGGCGTCATGAAAGTTATGCTGATCATGCTGGCACTGTTGGGTGCTGCGCTTGGTGTTGGCATCAGTACCGCAACCGTCGTACTGGACGGTGGGCAGGTCCAGTGGGTCAATCATGTCGGTGTGATCCCGCTGCCACAAATCAGTGCAGCACCGGATGTGACACATAGCCCTGCGGTCACGACAGCCCCTGTGATGTCAGACGGTCATGCCTGTCAGAATACCGTCTGTGCAGCTCAGGATGAGTGGATGCCGAGTGAATATCAGGTTTATGCCGCCCTGTTCGTGTTCTTTTGTCTGTTTCTGCTGTGCAGCTTTGCATTTGTGGTCTGGAGCTTGTATCGCGTGGATTGGGCAGATGAGGATACGACGCTGTTCTCCTATTCCAATGCATCGCCCTACAGATCGTCCGCCCAGCTCTTGATGAGCATCAAGGCTGATGATGACTATCCGGATATTCTGCAGGTCGAACCGCATGTGATGCGGGCATCGCCTGCCGCCGTGCATGCCGCTGCACTGGAAGCTGATCCCGCTTCACCCAATATTGCGGCGTAATGGCGCATCCGACTGCGCAGGGTCTTGCGATATGATGGCTAGGTTGTGTATTTGTTTTGTATATGCCTGATATCGTGTGTCGCATCCGTTTTATTTCGCTAATTCTCCCAGGCCTTCGTGATACGAAGGCTTTTTTTATGCGCGGGTGCGGACTTGCTGTGATTTTTCCCCATGATTGCGCGCCAAGATTTCACGATCTTTACGACTTTACACTTGGTTTGATGAGAACGGGTCGTTTATAGTGGGCGCCATTTAATGTCCGTTCGATAATAAAACAGCAGGACAGGAATTCACGGAACCCGAATCAGGTGAGGCAAAGATGGCAACAGGATATACGGCAGCCACGCATGGAACGCAGATGCAGAGCGTGCAAGTTTTGATGACCTTTCGACGCATGATGACAGGACTACAGCTCTCTCTGATCAGTCTATTGGCATTGGTGTTGGTGGCATGTGGCGGAGGCAACACAGGCTCCATCAGCAATAACATTAATGTCAACAACAATGCGCCATCCTTGTCCATCACCTCGATTCAACCAGCAACGCCGACAGCCGGCCAACTGGTCTCGTTTACGGCGAATGGGCAGGGCACTGGCACCGTGACGTATGTCTGGAGCTATGGTGATGGTCAGACGAGCAATCAGCTCTCGGGCAGCAGTGGCGCTTCGGTCACCCATGCCTATTCGACGCCGGGCTCGTATACGGTCAGTGTGACGCTGACTGACAGTACCGGCAAGACAGCAACCGCATCCAGCTCGATCACCGTAACTACGCCGTCCCTGACTGCTGCGATCAGCAGTATCGCGCCGCCCAATCCACAGGCATTCACCACGGTGAATTTTACCGGCACCGCCCAAGGTGTCGGGACGCTGGTTTATATCTGGGATTTTGGTGACGGATCGTCCGGGGCAATCGGTGCCAATGTTACGCATAGCTATAGCAGTTTGGGTAACTATACAGTGACTCTAGCGGTATCCGACGTGTACGGTAATACGGTGACGACGACTCAAGCCGTGACGGTACAGACTCCCACGACAGTCCCGGCGACGACAGCGGTGATCACCGTGCCATCTGGCACCCTCTTTGCCGGTGTGCCGCTCTCTTTGAGCTCTACGATCAAGACTGGACTGGGGCCATTCACGTATGCATGGAATTTTGGCGATGGTCAGACGAGTACGGGGACCAGTTCGCAGCAGACATTTGTCAGCGGTGTACAGCATACGTATACCCAAGCCGGTACCTATACGGTGACGTTGACGATTACCAATGGTGCAGGCACGTCGACCACAGTGACAAATACCGTGAAGGTCACTAATCCACCAGCACCCACCAATGTCACGATCCTGACGAGTTTTGGGTTACAGCCGACATTTGTCAATTTTGCGGTTGCGGCCATTGGTGTGGGGCCGTACACCTATACGTGGGATTTTGGCGATGGGTCGACTGCGGGTACCGATCCTAAAAATCCGGTTACGACGGCAACAATCTCCCATCAGTACACGACGACAGGGACGTATACCGTTCAGGTCACCATCACAGACAGTCTGGGGCAATCCTCTCCGGCGGTTGCGACGGTCAGTGTCAGTAATACGGGTCTGTCCTTGCTGGCAGGCAATGTGG
>JASLEL010000252.1 GCA_030151145.1 Aquirhabdus sp.
CCGAGTTGCGTAGCGTGATGCCAAATAGCGTGATAAAGCCGACCAATGCGCCCAAGGTAATCGTTGCGCCAGTCAGCATGACCGCAATAATGCCGCCGATCAGCGCAAAAGGAAGATTGACCAGGACCAGCATCAGGTTACGTCCGCTCGCCATCACCAGAGACAGCAGCATGATCAGTCCAAGGCCAGCCCCAAGTGCTTGAATCAGCAGCGCCCGTGTCGACCGCGCCTGTTCCTCGGCAGTACCGCTGAAAGTCAGATAAGTGCCTGAGGGGAGTTGAATCTGTTTGGCGAGTCGCTGCTGTGCCTCAGCCACAAATGAGGCAACATCACGGCCTTTGACATTGGCGGTAATGGTCTGCACACGGCGCGCACCGTTATGCAGGATCACATAGCGGCCATTCTGCTGATAAAACGTCGCGACACGTCCAAATGGCACGATCTCACCACTGCTATTTGTCAGTGGCAGGCGGGCAATATCAGATGGTGTGCGGCGCTGATCGGGGGGCAGGATGACCGTCACCGGGATGATTTTATTGCCATCATAGACCTGACCGACGCTATTGCCTTCGTATCCGGCACTGAAGGCATCCAGTGCATCGAGCGGGGCAATGCCATAGTTTAAGAGCGCCGTGCGATCGAGTTGTGCCACCATCTCGGGTGTCCCTTGTGGGGACTGGATCTGCACATCTACCGCACCCGGTGTAGCACTCACCACCGCTGCCACGGCTTTGGCCTGATCATCCAGCACATTCAGATCATCGCCGTACAGATTGATGGCTACCGCTGCCGTGTATCCTGACAGGGTTTCCTCGATCCGCTCATTCAGGAAGGTCTGTACCGAATAGCTGACGCCCGGAAATATAGACAGGGCCTGCTGGATATGTGCGGGCACCTGACTGGCGGCATGACCTGAGAGCGGTTTGAGTTCTACATCGATTTCGCTGTAATGGCTGCCCCAAGTGTCTTCTGCTGCCTCGGCACGCCCGACACGCTGTGCGACATGCTGAACCTCGGGTAATTTTAATAAGACCTGCGCGACCTCTCGACCCAGACGTGTGGACTCGGCGATGGATGTGCCGGGGATGGCGGAGAGATGGACAATGTAATGGCCTTCACGCAGCTCAGGAATAAAGCTCGCGCCGAGGAAGGGCAGACAGCCCAGTGTGAGTGTCAGGAGGATCACAAGGCCGATCCCGACCCAGCGGAAGTGCTGCTCAATGGTCTTGAGGAGCTGGGCATAGATCTGCTTGAGACGGCGTTCAAAGCCCGATTCGCCCTCATTGAGACGAGAGTTCGGCAGCACAAGCATACACAGCGCAGGCGTGATGGTGAGTGCGACGACCAGAGATGCCAGCGTTGCGATCAGATAGCTCTGTGCCAGAGGCGCAAACAGACGACCCGCGAGACCTGAGAGCGCCAAGACCGGCAGGAACACCAGTGCAATCGCCAGTGTGGCGTAGACCACCGCACTGCGGACTTCCAGCGTGGCATGCAGGATCGTCGTTAAGACTGGCTCAGGCTGGGCGAGCTGTCTGTTTTTCCGTAGACGCCGGTAGATATTTTCTACCGTGATCACGGCATCATCGACCAGAAGGCCGATGGCAATCGATAGCCCTCCCAGCGTCATGGTGTTCAGACTTTGCCCCATGCTCTTTAGGACGATCATGGCAGTCAGCAGGGATAAGGGGATGGCAGAGAGTGAAATCAGTGCGGTGCGGATATTCGCCAGAAACACCAAGAGCACAATCACCACCAGCATACCGCCATAGAGCAGGGCATGCGCGACACTGGTGGTTGAGCGCTCGATGAAATTGGCAGGCCGGAAGATCGGCTGCAACGTGACATGCTCGCGGCTGAGCAAGGGCTGTAATTCCTGTATCGCCGCCTCGACGCGCTGGGTGACGGCCAGCGTATTTGCGCCATACTGTTCGGCGATGACGAGCTGCACGGCCGGTTTGCCGTTATAGCTGGCGGCACCAATCGGTACCTCGGCCGCTTCGACTACCGATGCGACATCGCCCAGACTGATACTGGCTCCGCGGTCGCGCCGGACGACCGTCTGGGCAAGCGAGGCCGTGGTGACGGCTTGTCCTTCGCTGCGCAAAGTCAGCCGTTGATTAGCATTTTCAATGAAACCTGCACCGCGTATGCCGGTCGCCTTGCGAGCCGCATCCAGCACATCCGACATGCCGATCCCGAAGCGGACCATCCGCGCAGGATCAGGCTGAATCTGAAACTCGCGGGCATCACCGCCAAACACCGACACATTGGCGACCCCAGGCACAGCCAGTAGACGCGGTTTGATGGTCCAGTCTGCGAGTGTGCGTATATCCATGAGAGAGCGCTGATCACTGATCAGACCGGCGACATAGGCGGTACTGGCGGAGGAGGTGAGCGGGGTCATGATCGGGGCAGACACGCTGGCGGGGAGCTGGCTGGCTGCGGCATTGAGTCGCTCTGCGACGACCTGTCGATCTCGATAAATATCCGATCCGGCATCAAACGTCGCCGTGATGACGGATAGGCCCTGAATCGAGTTGGAGCGTAGCGATACCAGACCTTCTATGCCGTTGATCGCATTCTCCAGTGGCTGAGTCACGAGACTTTCTACGGCTTCAGGGGCAAGGCCGCGCGACTCGGTCTGAATGACCACCTGAGGCGGTGCAAACTCAGGGAAGACATCATAGTTGGCCTGACGCAGATCCATGCTGCCCCAGATCATCAGAATCAGCGTAAAGGTGAAGACCAGAAAGCGATGGGTGAGTGCTGAATGCGTGATCGCCAACAATAGCCCGGACTGGGGATGCTTCATTCGTCGTCATCCTCTTTGGCCGGACCCGAGGGACGTTGTTCTTTAGACAGCAGAAGCTGGGCCCCTTGTACGACCACCTGATCTCCGACTGCCCAGCCAGTCGTCACAAAGCGGCCTTCAGGCGTGTCTACCCCTTGCTGAAGGGATACTCGCTCGAATGGTCCGGCTTTGATTGCACGATACGCCCATGGCATGCCCTGCCACCACAGAATGGCATTGGCTGGAATGATGACGCCGGATTGCCGCGTTCCCGCAGGCCAGTCCGCAGACGTGCGCAGGCCCGTGGCGTAGAGACGATGACTCACGGCCAGTACCGATACCCCCTGCAGACGGTCATCCGCATGAGGCGCGGGTCCAACAATAGACAGCGTCTCGGGTCCTGAGGGTGTGGTGATGGTCACCGACTGAGGCAGTGACTGGTGTGTCGCTGAGGCTGGCAGACTGATGCGCCAGAGACTCATGTGTTGACTCAGGATCTGGCTGATCAGCCCCTGCTTAAAATCCATATCGCGAACCAGCTCAGATCCCCAGTTTAAACGTAAGGCGCGCAGGGCATTGTCCCGATCTGTCTCTATGCCGGCGAGATTGGCGCGCTCGGTCTGCATCGTTCCTTCAGCCGCTTCCAAAGACTGGTCCGAGACATTGTGGTCGGCATGATTGAGCAGGCGTGTGCGGACTTGGGTTTGCTCATCCTGATGCAGTGCGATCTTACTTTTGGCGATGTCGGTATTTAATTGCAGGATATGGCCCGCATCAGTCATGAGCTGTGCTACATCCATCACCTCCGCAAATCCGGTCACGGTCGTCTGGTATTCGGCTGGCTTGAGGGGCTGTGTTTGTATGCCTGCTGCACGCTGACTGTCGTCCGACAGGGTCAGTGCAGACACATCGGCATGGGGCGTGGTTTTGACGGTGCTTGCCGGATGGCCTTCTGCCGCATCATCGAGATCGGGCATGCCATGATGCGATTGCAGGATCAGGGCAAGGATAAGTCCAATGACCACTGCGACAAGTAGGATAATCACGCCGTAGAGTGTTTTATTGATAGGGTTATTCGTGCTTGGCGTCATGGCTGGGAATTATCCTGAAAAGCGCTTAATGGAGTCTGCAAGGCATCTTCTAATGCAGCCACGGCCCTTGTATGAGCAAAGCGGCTTTTGGCCTCGTCGCTCTGGGCGGTGACCAGCATCTCATCTACCTCCAGCCGCTGGATACGATCGGATGCACCAGCAGCATAGGCGGTCGTCATGGCTAACTGCCGCTGATGGGCCAGCGTCGTGCTGTCCGTGGCTTGCTGTGCCTGCTGTGCGGTTGCGGCTTCATCTTTGTTGGCTTGATCGATGGCATTGCGACGGGTCAATTGCAGGGCTTCAAATTGCTTGCGTGCCACTAGTCGTGCGGCATCGGCATCTTTGATCGCATGCTCATGGCGATCCAGTAAGGGCAAGGTGAAATTGGCCGCGAGTGACCAGATCAGCGACGGTGCATCCCATGTATAGCCGGGAGAGAGCGTGAGATTAGGATACTGATTGGCGACCTCTTGCTGCAGCCGGGCTTCGCTGGCGGTGTATTCCGCGATGGCAGCCTGTATATCGGCCCGATGTTGCAGATTCTGCGCCGTTGGCTGGGTATCGACCCCATGAGTGACGGCAGCCGTGCTGGGCAGACGGAACAACATCTGCGTGATCACGACAGGTGTTGCGCCCAGCGCTGTGGCGAGCTGATGCTTGGCGTCGGTTTCACTCTGCATCGCGGTGCTGAGTTGCTGTCTGAGATCACGCAGATGCGCTTCGGCAGTCATGTACTCCGGTCGCGATGCCAGACCGCTCGTGACACGCTGCTCCCATGCTTCTGTACTTTCATGGGCTATCGCGACTTGTGCTGTCAGGTAATGCTGGCTGGATTGCGCCTCGGCCAAGCTGATCAGCGCATCACGGATCTGAGCCCGCAGTTGCCATTCGGCATCCACCAGATGCATCTGGGCGATGGCGACATCCTGCGCAGCGATACGCTGACGTGCATCGCGTTTACCCGCAGTTTCAACGAGCAGATCCAAACCGATGCCGCGTGACCATACGCCCTGACCATCCGGAGGATGCCCCGTATGCTGAATCGCATAGTTGAACTGTGGATTGGGCAAGACTTCGCTATCGGCCAACTGGGCTTTGGCCTGTTGATATTGTGCTTGGGCTTGGGCGATTTCCGGGTGGATGTGTCGTGCTGCCAGTGTCAGTTGATCCAGCGACCATGGACTGGGCGGCCATGCGTATTGTGGTGCCTCCTGCCGAAGCTGCTGCATCAATGCAGGATCATCCAGACGGCGACTATTCAGATCCGTAAGGCTGTTAGCCGGGAGTAAAGGCTTTGGCGTGTAAGTAGTACACGCCGCAACGAACAGGCAGAGCCCCAGCGCAGATGTCCTGCCTGCATACATCATGATGGTTTAAACCTTGAGTTGCCCAAATGCGATAGAATTATAACGTTCTGATCATTTGTAATGACTTAGCGATATATCGATGTCCATCACAGTCCATCACAGTCCATCACAATAAAAAAAGCCCCATGTTAGTGGGGCCTTGTATCATCCATGCCTGAAAAGTATAAACGCGACGTTTTAGCCTTTCAAACCGTACCACACGTCAATTCGGTTTCAACGTGATGATTATGCGCGACTGGGAAGCGCAGCACGCCGACCCGCTCCAGACCACCGGTCTGAATCCAGTCCCAGGCATGATTGGCCGCACGTTTGATCAATGCTTCGGTCTGAGAAAAATCGAAAACGGAAACGTCCAGCGGGCATAGCGGCTCGACAACAATGATTTTGGCCTGTGTCGCATAGCGCTCAATGTCATGGTCCAGTTGCCGCATGCTCATCAGGTTCAGCGAATGCAGGGCTTTGGCCGCCATGCCTCTGGGTGGTTCAGGACTATCGCAGGGTACGCCTGTCGGTAATACGATGATGCGCTCAGCGCCCAGTCTGACAGCGCTTGCGATGGGCGTGTTATTGGCGACACCGCCATCGACCAGATGTCGGCCATCAATGACGACATGCGGGAAGATCACGGGGATGGCAGCGCTAGCCAGCAGCGCCTCTTCAAGAGAGCCCGATGACAGCAAAACTTCGCTGCCACTCAAGGCATCGGTGGCGACCACATGCAGGGGGACTTTGGCGTCTTCAATCTGTGTAAAGCTCAGGGCACGATGGATTAATGTCCGCAGCGCTGATGCATCGACCAGATAGTCTTGATGTTTGAGTAGGGCGAGGAGGCCGCTTAGCCAGGAGATGGGGAAAATATCATGCTTGCGCAGGGATAGCCAAAGCTTGGCAAGCCCTTCGACCCCTTCTTGAGTGGGGTTGGACGCAAAATATGCCCCGTTCAGTGCACCAACTGAAGAGCCGACGATCATGTCCACCTGCAGATCAGCCTTGATGAGCGCAAAGAGCATACCGACCTGAACGGCACCGAGACTGCCGCCACCGCTGAACACAAGGGCTGTTTTTTCCCGGTTCATGATGACGCTCCTATGGGACGTCTTGTCATGGCTAAGTATCTTGCTTTAGCGAAACGCAGGATCTGCCACAAGCCGTCAGAGAAAAATAGAAGAGAGCTTTTAGTTATACCGCATTCCTGTTATATCACAAAGCATCTCTTTGGACGTAGGGACAATAAAACCCGTATATGGTCGGCTTTTCTAGTGTTTGATTGGAGTGTGGGGGATGGAATCGTGCGGATTTATGAAGTACGAAAATGGTGCCTGGCGGGGTTTGAACTATAAATCTAATATGCTGTATCCAATAAATTTAATTTTTATAATTTACTATCATACACCACACCATACAAATTATCGGCTACTAAGCTGTTTTAGGATCATTTTGTGAACAACTCTTGCTTGGCTAGCCTTGTGTCAATTTCGACACATCAAGTAAGGAACTTTCACTATGAGCATCAATCTTTCCAGAGTCATACCAGAATTGGGTACCCTTTTTCCATATTGGAGCGTCGGGTATGTTTATACCGTTGACGGTATAGAGGTAATGAACCCTCAGATCGCAGGCCCATTCTTTACACTAGAAGAGGCTAGACATGTACGGGAGTTAGCGCAAGCAAAATATCCTGAAAGGGAAATTTGCGTTTTTGCATGCGGCAGTGATTTCGGTCATCTCACAGGAAAAAAATTATCAGATTTAGATAATCCTTACTATCTGAAATTTATGATGCAGGTTATTTCCACATTAGATTCTGGCAAGACTGAGGAGGAGATCCGTTATATGCATTATGCCATCAGAGATGACGCGCGCCTTCAACGCAATGGCGAGCTTCGGGCGGAGGGAGTCTAACAATGAAAGAATCAATCAATATTTCGCCTGATCGAATCATCCCCGCATTTCGCCCATTTCTACAATATTGGGCGGTGATGGATCGCGAGTGTCCGCTGCATCCTTATGGAAATATCAATGCACCGTTTTTCTCTCTAGTGGAGGCAGAAAAGGCTCTAAATGTTGTAAGAAATAGATATCCTAAAAGAGAGTTTTTTTTGGCATCTTGTGGAGTGGATATTGACCATCATGAGGGAAAGCGACTTGATGAAATCGATAATATTCATGAACGTTTTTGGATAGCTCAGGCCATTCAAGCTTTGGATAGTGGGATGTCAGAGGATGATCTTGCTCATATGCACTTCAACGAGCGTAATTCACTCAAAGAAGATCATCAAATTAATTTCATGAAAAAGGTTCGCAGATAATTAAGTTTCTTTAATGTCAACCTTAAGCCTCCCTGAGGGGGGCTTCCCAATATAGAAACAATAAAATCCGTATATGGCGGGCTTTACTCGTATTTTATTGGAGTGCAGGGGTGTTCGGAATTGTGCGGATTTATGAAAATGGTGCGCCTGGCGGGATTCGAACCCACGACCCTTGCCTTCGGAGGGCAATACTCTATCCATCTGAGCTACAGGCGCATCAGGGCGACCATCATAGGCAAAAAGACCAGACAGGTAAAGCATCTTTGTTGCGACGCGAGATGCTTTACATGCAACTGACGATATATTCACCGCTGCTTAGATAGCGCCGCAGATTTGTGCTTGGTCCAATCGGCAATCCGAATGGCAAACAGGATAATCAGTGTCAATGCATACGGCCAAGTGGAGACCAGACCAAGCTTCTTGAGCCAAGTCATGTGAATCACGGCGAGGATACCGATGGCATAGACCAGACGGTGTAACGTCTTCCAGCGCTTCTTGAGTCGGTGCTGCCAGCCGTGAGTCGAGGTGATGGCAAGCGGCAGATAAAACACCAGCGCAATAAAACCAACAATGATGTAAGGGCGATGCGTCAGTTCGTCCCCGAGCAGTGAGAAGTCCCACCCGAGCAATAACGTGCCATAAAGCAGGAAATGTACGCTGGCATAAAAAAATGCATACAGCCCGACCATCCGCCGGAAATGGATCCAGATCACCTGACCGGTGATCAGCCTGAGCGGTGTGATCGCCAACGCCAAGAGAATCATACGTATGGCCCATGTCCCGCTCTCATCCACAAGATGTTTGGCGGGATCAGCTGCGCCTAACTGATTAAAGACGGCTTGATACACCATCCACAGTGCTGGAGCGAGCAGCAGGATAAAGACGAATGGCTTTAGACGTCGTGCGCGTTGCAAGGCGGTCGGGGCTTTTTTGACGGTGGGCGTTGCGATGTCGCTCATGGTTTTCCTAAAAAAGATGTTCTGTAAAAAAACAGCCAAAGCACCGCTGTCTAGCGCAGTGCAAGCAATAGAGGTTTAAAAGAAACGGCGTAGATCCATGCCCTGATAGAGGTGAGCGACATCATTGGCATAGCCGTTAAACATCAGGGTCTTGCGCCGGTTGGGGTTAAACAGGCTGCTGGGCAGTCGGCGCTCGGAAGCCTGTGACCAGCGCGGATGATCAACGGTGGGGTTAACGTTGGCGTAGAAGCCATATTCATTCACAGCACGCGCGGCCCATGTGGTGGATGGCATACGATCAGTGAATGAGATACGGACAATCGATTTGATGGATTTAAAGCCATACTTCCAAGGCACGATGAGGCGTAGAGGCGCACCGTCCTGATCGGGCAGACTGCGACCATAGAGGCCGACCGACATGAGGGTGAGCGGATGCATGGCTTCGTCCATGCGCAGTCCTTCGACATAGGGCCATGGCAGATCATTACTGCGCTGGTTGGGCAGTTGCTTGGGGTCCATCAGGGTGTGAAAGACGATATAGCGTGCGGTGTTTTTGGGTTTGAAACGCTGGATGAGTGCGCTGAGTGGAAAGCCCAGCCAAGGTACGACCATTGACCATGCTTCGACACAGCGGAAGCGATAAATGCGATCTTCGAGCGCGTGTGGTGCCAGGATGTCCTCTAGCGTATACGTGCCCGGTTTATCGCAGAGTCCGTCGATGGTCACGCTCCATGGCGAGATCTTGATGGTGCCGGCGTGCTCGGAGGGGTCTGATTTTTCAAGGCCAAATTCATAGTAATTGTTATAGGTCGTGACGGCATCGTAGGGGGTCAGCTCTTCGCCGGTGGGATTGCTCAGCATGGGTTTACGAGTGGCGATTTTTTGCTTGAGGAAGGCGGGTGCATCTGGGCGCTCTGGTGCAGGGCTATAGGGGAGCGCCAAGGCCTGACTGGTCTCCGGAAGCAGTAAGCCGGATGCGGTGGCACTACCGATGATGCCAAGCTGCTTCATAAAGCGGCGGCGATTGAGGTATTGGGACTCAGGGGTGATTTCACTGCTGCTGGGTGTGCTGGGGTTGCGATGTTGGATCAGCATAATGACTATCCTTGCAATATGGCCGCCCTGATAAGCAGGCACGGTGGATTATTGGACTTAAGGATTACTCTAGTCTTTTTTTTCGCTGCTGTGTAAAAGATTTAGCCCTGATTGTGCTGGGATTTAGCTGTGATTTGGTACAGAGGCGTAACGTTTGGGTGTGATGGGCGTCTAAGCTGATGTGCTACGCCCATATGGCTTCATGTGGAGGGCGTGATGGACTGCTCCAAGAGCTGTAAGGTGCTTTCCTGAGCGTAGAAGGGGGCGAATTGGCGCGTGAGGATATCATCCAGATGGCCGCGCTCATCCAGTAGTGCGATCACTTGCGGCGCGAAGCGCATCATCTCGGTCAGGATATGCGTGCGACTGATGCCGACGTCGTCCAGCAGATCGGTCAGTGCCGTATCCTGATAAGCGTCATAAAAGACATCGACGCCAGTGTAGATCAGGCGCTGGATGTACTCTGTCTGACGCAGTTTGCGCCATTCGTTATAGCCCAGTACCAGAAAGTCCTCAAGATCGAGGGGTTCCAGACCTTCCATGAGTTCTGCGACAGTCTCATCCTGCACGCCTTGCCAGAGCTGCCAGATGGTGTCGTGCCAGACACTACGGTCTTGTGCCGCCAGTGTCTGACTGCCCTCAATGATGACGCGGGTGACCGTCTGATGCAGCAGATGGGCCAGATGAGTCTCCTGCTGGCGCAGTCCTCGAGACAGACGCTGCTGGATACGGTTCAGGAGTTTATTGTCCTGAAGCATGGATTGCTCGCCATGGGTCAGGCGCTGTAGCCAATCCGGTGTATGTTCGGACAGCTGTTTCTCCAGCAGCATCAGCGCATGATCGGAGACCAACTGGTGAAAGGTCTCGCTTTGGCCGATCTTGTCCAGGATGAGCTGGCGCAGTTCATCCAGCTCTAGAATTTTGTCCAGCCATTGGCTGATATGCGCATTGCTGATCAGATGCTTGAGTTTGGGGGAGCTTTTTTGGGTTTCACGGTGTAGCTGTTGCGCCATGTCACCCGACAGGGCTATGACGCCTGCACCCAGATCCAGTTCAAAGGCAAATACTCGCACTACATCGCGTAGGGTCTGGCGACTGACGGCATCGGCGAGCGTGATTTCGCTTGCCGTCACCAGTGCCTGATCGACTTCGATCGCCAGTGTCTTCTCAAGCGCAGGGCCCAGCAGACGTGAGCGGGCATGCGCGACTTGGGCTGCCAGCAGCAGTTGAGCCGTCTTTTGCGCCTGCTGGCGTCGGGATGCGTGATCAGGCTGTGTCATGTCGACATTTCATCCTCGGGTTGACGGGGTGGGTGGATTCAGGACTCCTGAATCGACCATTTGTTGACCAGTGGATAGCGGCGTTCGCGGCTGAAGGCACGCTGACTGATGCGTGGTCCCAGTGCCGATTGCTTGCGCTTGTGCTCATTGCGATCGACGAGCTGGATCACGTGCTGCACGGTATTGCGGTCAAAACCTTGCTCGACCAGTGCTTCCAGGCTCATGTCGCGTTCGATATAGCCATAGAGAATGGCATCAAGGACATCATAAGGTGGCAGTGAGTCTTGGTCGGTCTGATCCGGACGCAGCTCAGCACTCGGTGCACGCGTGATGACGCGGTCAGGGATGACGGGCGTGTCTTCCAGCGAATTACGGAACTTGGCCAGATCATAGACTTGAGTCTTGTACACATCCTTCAGCACGTCATAGCCACCGGCCATGTCACCATAGAGTGTGGCATAGCCGACCGACATTTCGGATTTGTTACCCGTAGTCAGGACCAGATGACCGAATTTGTTGGAGAGCGCCATCAAGAGCGTACCACGGCTACGTGCTTGCAGGTTCTCTTCGGTGGCATCTGCAGGGGCATTGGCAAGCAGCGGTGCCAGCGTCTGACGGAAGCCGTCGACGATCTGATGGATATCGACCACATGATAGGCGACGCCCAGACGGTTGGCTTGGGCTTCGGCGTCTTCCATACTCATGGAGGCGGTATAGGTGTAAGGCATCATGACCGCATTGACGCGATCAGCACCCAGTGCGTCCACCGCAATGGCGAGTGTCAGTGCGGAGTCGATGCCGCCCGACAGGCCGATGATGACACCCGGGAAGCCGGAGTGATTGACATAATCACTGACCGCCATGACCAGTGCGCGATAGATTTCGGCCAGTTTGGGCAGGGGTTTAGGCATGTCTTTAGGGATGAAGGCTTTCTGCTCGGTATCAAAATCGACCAGTAGCAGTTCACTCTCAAAGCGGCCTGCTTCAGCGGCAATCTGACCATCGGCATTAACGGCGACAGAGCCGCCATCAAACACCAGATCGTCCTGAGCACCCACCAGATTGACATAGGCGGCAGGGAGGCCGTTTTCTTGGGTGCGGCGTGCCAGCAGCGAGCGGCGCAGTTCTTGCTTACCGATCTGGAAAGGCGAGGCATTCAGTACCAGCACCAGATCGGCACCATGTTCTTTCAATGCCCTGATCGGTTGACGATGCCAGACATCTTCACAGACCAGAAGCCCCAGTTTGGTGCCTTGAACCTCAAACATCACGGTATCATGACCCGCTTCAAAATAGCGGGCTTCATCAAAGACGCTGTAGTTGGGCAGTTTTTGCTTGCGATAGACACCACGCTGACTGCCATTGGCGAAGATCCCGGCGCTGTTAAAGCGCTTGCGGCCTTCATTGAGCGGATAGCCGACGATGATCACGATGCCGGTCACGCCGGCGATCTGTGCCAACGCCTGCTGGACACGGCTGCCGAGGTTAGGGCGCAGCAGGAGGTCTTCAGGTGGATAGCCAGTGAGCGCCAGTTCGGGAAAGACGATGACGTGCGCACCTTTATCACGAGCGGTGGTGGCGTGTTCGATGATCTTTTTAGTATTCCCCGAGATGTCGCCGACGATAAACGGAAATTGCGCAAGGGCAAGGGTCAAAACACTCATGTTGTATCAAAATTCCATAAAAAGCCAACCCTTAAAATGAGTGGCTGGGACTATAATCTTATGCTGACACTATATCGCAGCAGACAGTCATTCAACAACGCAGATCAGTGTATGCGTTGATTGGCGCTGCTTAAAAGGCGATGGGATGCAGTGGAATGATTTCCTGATCTTAGTTTAGCAGGTTGCATGCCAGTCATCGCAAAAATATTCCAAGATTTACCGGGGCTGTGGAGAGGGCTATGTTTAAGCTGATACTGGCGTCATTCATCGGTTGGCTCGCCTGGCGCGGGCTCTGGCGACATTATCAGGGCATGGCGCAGCTATCTGCACCAGAACCCATCGAACTCAAAGCCTGCGCGCATTGTCAAGATCTGGTGCGGATGGATCGCGCTGTACTGCGCGGTGGCCGCATTTTTTGTTCAAGCGCGCATGCCGATATGTTTATCGTCTGAAAAGGGATTTGTGACGTCACGCCATAGAGATCTATCGATACGGGTTTATTTTTGCTTGTGATTGTAGACCGCGACGTGGTGTCAGTGCAGAGAGGTCGTCTGTATGGCGATCAATGCAGAGGACGGAACCGATTTGAGCAAGCGCAAGCTAGGATGGTCGCAGTGAAGAAGCAAATGACATTCATGTATGAGGTCAATCAGCGGGTCAACCGGCATTTGATGCCATTCCTGCGCCCGATGCTACGACAGGCATCGCGACTCGGACGCGTGCGTTTGCCGGGCTGGACCTTGCACTGTCGCGCGCTGACTCTGGGGGAAAGGGAAATTGCTGAGCAGGTATTTGCAGGGACACTGCAATTAGACTCAATACGTCTATGCAGCAGTCCGTGGATTCTGAAGAATTACGCCATGAGTCCGAATGGCTCGGTGTATTTTCACCCGGAGGATCTGGTGGATGACTTTAGTCAAACCGCTTTGATGACTCAATCGTGGCTGGTGCATGAGCTGGTACATGTCTGGCAGGTACAGCAGGGCATGAAGGTGGTGCGACGGGCGCTGCTGAACCGTCGTTATAGCTACACGCTCAAGCCCGGCAAGTCATTTTATCGCTACGGAATCGAGCAGCAGGCGCAGATCGTACAGGACTGGTT
>JASLEL010000319.1 GCA_030151145.1 Aquirhabdus sp.
GCGAGTTCTGTGCGAAAAAGGGGTTTTGCTTCCTTTTGCCCAGTCAAAAGGAGGGCCCGCGGCAGGCGACCCACATGAGAAACGTAGCGTGATTTTTATTTGCAAGCCTCGGTCATAAAAAAAGCGCCTGTCAGCATAATCTAACAGGCGCTTTTTTAAAGATTCAAGATCGTAATCAATCGTCCAAATGCGCAAAGCGCACCAGATTGGACAGATGCACATTTTGCTTGGCGGCTTTCTTGTAGAGCAGGATGATCTTGCCGACTTGCTGTACGACCTCGGCCTGACTGACCTCGATCACACTGTCGATTACCGTCTGACGCAGTTCGCGGTCTTCACCGGCGACCTTGACCTTGATCAGCTCATGGTCATTCAGCGCGCGGCGGATTTCCTCGACTACGTTATCCGACAGGCCACCGCTGCCCAGCATGACAACCGGATTCAGTTCGTGACCGATACGGCGGAGACGTTTGCGTTCGGAGGAGGACAGAGCGGGCATGGGCGGACCTTAATGAAAAAGCGCAAAAAGCGTAATAAAATGAACGGGCTGATCCGTGACGACCGCGTGCGGCAGGTGATTTGGATCAGCAAAGGCGTATTGTAGCGCAAAAACTGTCGAAATCCGAGCAAATGCGGTGCGTGTGTCGTGATCCGGAGCGCAAAAAGCGCACCGCTTTGCACTATTGCGGTGAGTTTTGCCTTACACTACGACGTTAATCATATTAACTGACGGTTGATATTTTCGACGGCATAGGCAGCATGACGCGCCGTCTGCCCTAAAAATTTCGGAACACCCCCACCATGGCAACACGCATTACCAACAACAAATTGTCCAAGAGCAGCAAGGCCTGGATGCGCGAACATCTGGACGATTATTACGTCAAGCTTGCGCACAAGGATGGCTATCGGTCGCGGGCGGCATATAAGTTGCTGGAGATTAACGAGAAATACAAGCTCATCCGTTCGGGTCAGACCGTGGTGGACTTGGGTTCGGCCCCGGGCAGCTGGTCGCAGATCGCCGCCAAACTGACCGGTGAGCGTGGCATGGTGGTGGCATCGGATATTCTGGAGATGGACCATCTGGGTGGTGTCACGTTCATTCAGGGTGACTTTCGCGAAGAGGCGGTGTTTGAAAAGTTATTGGATGTGCTGGGAAATCGTCGGGTGGACGTTGTAATTTCCGACATGGCCCCCAATACATCAGGTAATAGCGCTGTCGATCAGCCGCGTATGATTTATCTGTGTGAGCTGGCGCTGGATTTTGCGACCAAAGTACTGGACGACAAGGGCCAGTTTCTGGTCAAAGTGTTTCAGGGCGAAGGCTTTGATGAATACCGTAAAGCGATTCTTGAGCACTTTACCGTGATCAAGACCGTCAAGCCCAAAGCCTCGCGCCCGCGTTCGCCTGAAGTCTATCTGCTGGCAAGCGGCCGCAAGTGGCCTGCCATAGCAGATCAGGTTGAGAGCGCTGATCAGGATTGACCACTCGGTCATGAATCCGCTCAAGCTGGATTGGATTAATGCAGCAATTGGGTTTACACTGATTAAAAGATGATCAGATATTGAAGCGTGATTTTGCGTGCGTACAAAACGTGACAAAATCAGACGTAAACACCACGGAAGTCAGTTGTCCACCGATGCTAATGGCATTAAGGTAACAGACCAACGTGAATGGCTGTAATGTGAATGGCAGTTGTGTAGCAAGGGAATGTGGTCCTGATGATCCCATGATGTGATGTTTGCCGGATATGCCTGTGTGAGGTAGGGCCGGCAAAGCAAATGGATGGGAATGCGGGTCTGGCAGTAAGGGAATTTAATTCAGCGGCAGGTGCGTCAAGCAATTGATCGGGCCGGCTGCACTTGAGTAGGTGGAAATACCTTGAACGACATCATCAAGAATACCGTACTCTGGCTGGTGATTATCGGCATCGTTGTGCTGGTGTTCAGCAGTTTTGAGAACAAAAAGAAGCCTGATAGCCTGAGCTACTCCGAGTTCGTGACGGCGGTCAGTGCGGGTCAGGTGAAAAGCGTCAAAATCAACGGTGAAAGCATTCAGGGTGAGCGCAAGGACAAGACCAACTTTGAAACGGTCGTGCCTAATCTGCCTGACAACAACCTGATGCCTACCCTGATTGCCCAGAAAGTCGAGATTCAGGGTGCAGCCCCAGAGCGTCAAAGCATCTGGATGCAGCTCTTGGTCGCCAGCTTCCCGGTGCTCCTGATCATCCTTCTGATCATGTTCTTCATGCGTAATATGCAGGGCGGTAATGGCATGGGCGGCGGTAGTCGCGGGCCGATGAGCTTTGGCAAATCCAAAGCCAAGATGCTGACCGAAGACCAGATCAAAGTGACCTTTGCCGATGTGGCGGGCTGTGATGAAGCCAAGGCCGAGCTGGTCGAGATTGTTGATTTCCTGCGTGATCCTGCCAAGTTCCGCCGTCTGGGTGCGATGATTCCCCGTGGCGTGCTGATGGTCGGCCCACCCGGAACAGGTAAGACCCTGCTCGCCAAAGCTGTCGCCGGTGAAGCCAAAGTCCCTTTTTTCTCGATCTCGGGTTCGGACTTCGTCGAAATGTTTGTCGGTGTTGGTGCCTCCCGCGTACGTGATATGTTTGAGCAGGCCAAGCGCCATGCCCCATGTATCATCTTTATCGACGAAATCGATGCGGTCGGTCGTCATCGTGGCTCGGGTATGGGCGGCGGTAATGACGAGCGTGAGCAAACCCTCAACCAGATGCTGGTCGAGATGGATGGCTTTGAAGGCTCCGAAGGCGTGATCGTGATCGCTGCGACCAACCGCGCCGATGTGCTGGATAAAGCGCTGCTGCGTCCGGGCCGCTTTGACCGTCAGGTCGCCGTGAGCCTGCCGGACATCAAGGGTCGTGAAGAGATCCTCAATGTCCATATGAAAAAACTGCCATCCTCAACCGGCGTTGAGACCAAAGTGCTGGCGCGTGGTACGCCCGGCATGAGCGGTGCAGACTTGGCTAATCTCGTGAACGAAGCCGCCCTGTTTGCTGCGCGTCGTAACAAGAACACGGTCGATATGCGTGACTTCGAAGATGCCAAAGACAAGATCTTCATGGGTCCAGAGCGCAAATCGATGGTGCTGCGTGAAGAAGAGCGCCGCAATACCGCCTATCATGAGGCAGGACATGCGGTTGTGGCGGAAGTACTGCCGAATACCGATCCGGTGCATAAAGTCACCATCATGCCGCGTGGTTGGGCACTGGGTGTGACTTGGCAGTTGCCTGAGTTTGACCGCGTGAGCAACTACAAGGACAAGATGCTGAATGAAATCGCGATCCTGTTCGGTGGTCGTATCGCTGAAGAAGTCTTCGTGAACCAAAAATCGACTGGTGCCTCCAACGACTTTGAGCGTGCCACCAAAATGGCACGTGCCATGGTCACCAAGTTTGGGATGAGCGATGCGCTGGGCGTGATGGTCTACGAAGACGACTCGCAAGACGGCGGTTACTTTGGCAAGATCGGTAACCGTACCGTGAGCGAAGCGACGCAGCAACTGATCGATCAGGAGATCCGTCGTATTCTCGAGGAGCAGTACGACATCGCCCGTAAGCTGATCGAAGAAAACCGTGACAAGATCGAAGTGATGGTGCAGGCCCTGCTGCAATGGGAAACCATTGACCGTGATCAGGTGATCGACATCATGGAAGGTCGCCAGCCACGTGAGCCGAAGGTGTATGAGCCGGTCAATCCGGTCCCCGTTGCGGTCGTACCGCCACAGGGTGCCGTACTGCCGCCGCCGCTGCCAGCCATGTAAGATTGCTGGGTGAAGAAAGCCTCCGCTAGTCGGGGGCTTTTTTTATGGGCGGGAGAGGAGGAGTTTCTCTTTTAATTCAGTTTTTTTTCATATGGGAGCAGCCTGCCGCAGGCCTTACTTTTGACTGGGCAAAAGTAAGCAAAACCCCTCTTTCGCGCAGAACTCGCCATCCTTGGCTCGAACAGCTGCGCTCAGCGTCCCTGCAAGAAGCAACAGCACGCATTATTAATAAAACGCATGCTATGTTGCAAAGAGTGCTTTTCTCACATGGACGTGGTGATTGGAGCTGTTTGAGCCATGGATGGCGAGTTCTCCAATCACAAGGGCTTTTGCTTACTTTTGGCCAGTCAAAAATGAGGCCTGCGGCAGGCACGCCCATATGAAAAGCCCCTTGTGGTGGCTACTGAGGCCGCCTTGATAGAAACATACTCAGTTTAGCCCTCCCACGTTTAGGCGTATAATAACGCCTTCTCTTTCGGGGCATCATCGCAGCCCCGATCCTTGCGTCACGGAGTCCCACCATGAAACTACATCCTTTACCCGCACGTCATCTGACCTGTGGTCGTCATCGGCTGGACCTGTCACGCCCGCAGGTGATGGGCATCCTCAATGTCACGCCGGATTCCTTCTCGGATGGCGGGGCGCATCTCAGCTTTGATGCGGCGCTGCGCCGTGCGGAGACCATGCTGGCAGAAGGGGCGAGCATCATTGATATTGGCGGCGAGTCGACCCGACCCAATGCCAGCCCGGTGTCGCTACAGGAGGAGCTGGATCGGGTGGTGCCGGTGGTTGAGGCGATCACGCAGAGCTTTGATACCATCGTGTCGATCGATACCAGCACGCCAGAGGTATTTCGTGCGGCGGCAGGCGTCGGTGCGACACTGTGGAACGATGTACGCGCCCTGTCTCGACCGGGAGCGCTTGAGACGGCGAGTCAGTTGGGCCTGCCGGTCGTGATCATGCATATGCGCGGTGAGCCGGGCACGATGAATAGTCTCGCGCAGTACACGGACGTGGTGACGGAGGTGCACGACGAGCTGCGCCTGTCGCTTGAGTCGGCGGTCGCGGCAGGGATCGGTTGGGATAAGATCATCGTCGATGTGGGCTTGGGCTTTGCCAAGGACGCCAAGCAGAATCTCACCCTGCTGGCACATCTGACGCGCTTTCATGAGCTGGGCTTTCCGATGATGCTGGGCATCTCGCGCAAGCGCGTGCTGGGTGAGGTTTTAAACGAGGTGCTGGGCAATAATGCCAGCATGGCGGATCGGCTCTATCCGGGGCTGGCGGCGGCGCTGATGGGGGTGCAGCAGGGCGTGTCGATCATTCGCACGCATGATGTCGGGCCGACGGTGGCGTTTTTAGCCATGCATCAGGCGCTGAGTGCGCTGTGAGCGTGTGCTCAGGTGCAGTCACATTTAAATGATCCAATAAGCGGTTTTAAATCAGGCTAATAGAAAATAACAAAATAGATATGTAAATATTGATATTAATCTAAGTATGCCCTAAGTATATTTTGCTAGATCGTTATTTATAATAATCTGGCGTGATTTTAAACTGAAAATCATGGATGCTTTTATATATTGTAAAGCAGTCATTCACTAAGGTTTAACTAAGGCGGCATTGATATATGGTGCAGCTAAGTTGTTGTTAATCATTGTGAACAAAATAAGAATTTTCGATCTATAAATATCGTTATTGGTTTGATGTCATAAATCCATCATGTCTCTGTCATAAATGAAGCTGAATATAGGTCGCCCGACATGATGATGTCGGGGGATTATTATTTAAAGCGGCTTTTATTCAGATCTCGTGACTTTTATATAAGAAAGCTTGTCTTGTGCGGGGGCATAAAACAACTTTATATAAAAGACGCTCATTGACGGACATAGACTATGAACAAGACTTTTCGTTTGCTGCCACTCGTGGCGCTGACTGCAGCTCTGGCTGCGTGTGGTAACAGTGGTTCTGATGGTGTGAACGGCACGAATGGCACCAACGGTACCAATGGTACGAACGGCACCAATGGCGCGAACGGTAACAACGGCACCAACGCGACCCCTTATGTGGCTGGCAATCTGCTGGTTTCGCGTTCGGTTTATGATCCTAAATTCACCGTGACTGGCACCCTGCCAAACAACAGCGGCACGTTCGCTGCCGTGACGCCAGGTACCTTCCCGAATGTATTCACCAACGATGCCAATGATGGCAACTTCGGCGTGACTTCGGCGATCTATCTGGATCAATGGGCACCAAATGCAACTGCACCGTATCAGAGCAACGACCTGACTGCACAAGCTGCTGCATTCTATGGTGAAGATTTCGTCACCAGCTTTGCCTCCAAGTCTGAGCTGGGTCTGAATGTGACTTCGGACAAGAAAGCGATCACCTTCATGGGCTATAACGCCAAGATTGACCAGATCGACGTGTCCAACTCCAACACGCCGGGCGTGATCGATTCGACCAACTCCGACGTCTCGGCCCCAACCTACCGCACCGTTGCCCAGCTGAATTTCGCCAGCAACAGCCTGAACTTCACTCACACCAACGCCTATAGCGGTAACAATGGTCGTGCAGCGGTCAACATGAACGGCATGTATTACATCGTGGGTAATGCCGGTAACTCGGGCACCCCGACCTACGGCGTGCTGGATATCCTGTCAATGGATACTGGTGTACAAAGCATCGTGCCAGGCAGCAATTGTCCATTCACCCAAGTGATCGGCACACTGCAGTCGGGTAACGGCAGCACCTATGCACCTGCCGCCGCAGGCAGCTGCTCGCTGGGTACCGTCACTGACGCGCTGTCCGCCACCCTGTTTGCCAAGAAAACCAACGCAGGCGGCAACCAGTTCGGCTTCTCGCTGGCACAGACTGGTCAGCCTTATGACAAGACCGGTAAAGATGACAACTTCCGTGGTCTGACTGTCGATCCAAACGGCACCATGTACATCTCCAAAGGTAGTGGCGGTAACGGTGTAAACACCGTGTTCCAAGTGGGCGCGACCGGCGCACTGGCGAATGGCGGCACCCTGCCACAGTCTGCTGCAACCGTCATCGTACCGGGCTTCCCGACCACACCAGCGGCTAACCTGGTTGCATCGTCGGCCTCCACCACACCAGCAGCCTGGTCGCTGGCTCAAGGTGTCGGCTATCCGTTCGGCATGTGGGTCCCTGCTAACAACACCAACCTGATGTTCGTCGCTGACGAAGGTGACGGTGGTACTGCTGCTTATGCCGCCAACGGCAGTGGTGGTCTGTGGGTTTATCAGCAAACCAGCGGTAAGTGGGCAGCCATCGCTCATATCACCACCGGTCTGAATCTGGGTCAACCTTACACCGTGGCAGATACCGCAGGGATCTACGGTACTGTAGGTGCAGCACCGACCTTCACCCTGACCCCAGCACCATCGTACACCACCACTCCGGATGGTCTGCGTCATATCGTAGGTCAGGTCAACAGCGATGGTTCGTACACCATCTACGCCACCACCTCGACGATCGGTAACACCATTGCCGGATTCGACGCCGGTGCTGACTCGAACCAGCTGGTGAAGATCACCGTGTCTGTCAGTGGCTCGACCGTGACCACCAAAGGCTTCAGCCTGCTGCAAACCGCACCTTATGGCCAAGTGCTGCACGGTGTGAACTTTGTACCTAGCTTCTAATCGCCTCTAATACAGTCGATGTATGTTGAGAAAACCTGCCTCGTGCAGGTTTTCTTTTTTTATGATGCCGGTGTGCGGGATGCTTACAGTGCATACGCGGGATTCGCGGTAAAATAGAGTCAAGGCAAGGGTCATGGGTGCGTCACGCAAAGGGGGCATCATGCAAGGCTATCAATTGGTGTTTTATACCCAACAGAATCATTACCACCATCATCAGCCGGTCGGAGAGTGGCTCATGGCGCTGGTGGCGGAGCTTCAGCTCTCCGGGGCAACCCTGAGCACGGCCCAGCAGGGTATCGGGCGTAGTCATCATCGCCATTCGGCCCATTTCTTTGATCTGGTGGATCAGCCGGTACAGGTGACGGTGGTGGTGTCCACGCTGGAGTGTCAAAAATTGCTGGATCGGCTGGCAATGGAGCCGGATTTAAATCTGTTTTATGTCAAAATGCCGGTCGAGCTGGGGTGTCTGGGTACGCAAGGTGGCGCAGTACGCTCGGCTTGAGCGCCACGTTGTGGTGGTGATGTGGTGGTGATGCGGCTGTGTCGTGGTATCTGGAGCGTAGTCCCGGATACGCAATCGTGCTTGAATGCCGGGTCGTCTCTGGATGACGATCAGATGCGGCTGGCCCAGTCCTCAGGATTTGGGACTGTGTTCAAGGTTTAGCCCAGTCATTCAAGGTTTAGGTCAGTCATCAAGGTTTAGGTCAGTCATCAAGGTTTAGGTCAGTCATCAAGGTAAGGCGTGAGATGGTAAGGCGGGTAGGGCGTCGTCAGCAAAGCCGGTGGTCCGGGATCGGTCAGGGGAAATTCTCGATGATGCTGTGGTGCAGGATCATCATGGGTGTGGGTCTATGTGGTGTGTCAGGTCTGACATTGGCGGACAGCGCCCCTGTCTCTGAGCATGCGGCATCAGATGTGGCTCATGTGCCGGTACAGCCCTTCATCATCCGTGATGAGGCCCCAGCGCAGCGCTCTGTGACCACCCGCACACCGCATCAGGCGTCGGTGCCGCATCAGCCGGACGCACATCCACAAAGCCACTCGGGCGGACATGCCGCAAATCACGTCCAAAAGCAGATCCCCGAACCAGCCCAAGAAGCCTCCCTAGAGCCATTCAAAGATCATGCGCGTGCGATGCGTGTGAGTCTACAAATGGGCGCGGCAAGTACACCCGTCAATCCTGCTAACGCGGCCAGTCTGTCGCCCGTCGGTGCAGGACCCGCTGCATCAATCGATGCCAATACCCTGTGGTCGGGGCTCCTGACGCTGTTTGCCCAAGCGGAGGGGCATATCCAGAAGTCCGAGATTGAGCAGGCCTTC
>JASLEL010000324.1 GCA_030151145.1 Aquirhabdus sp.
GAGATCAGGGGCGATTGATCTGACCGTGGGTAGTCCGATCCAGACGGCATCGCGCCGTTAGATCAGCCCTGCGGTGGTCGTGTCTCATATTGTGGTGCGGCGCCGCCGATCTCATCCCATGGGGCTTTGGAGCCGACATAGATATGGCGGGCGACTTTGATATCAGGTCGGCCGTCGAGTAGGCCAGCGGGGATCCAGTAGCTTGCATCCTGCTTTGCTGCACCGGGCACAGGCGAGCCGCAGTGGCGGCAGAATTCATTGCCATAGCCAGTAGGCAGCTCAAAGCGCGAAATCGCCTCCTCACCTTTGATCCAGCGGAACTGAGCAGCGGGGATGATGAGCGCGGTATTGGCGGATGCACCCGTGACTTTGCGGCACAGCGAGCAGTGGCACTGGTAGACATCGGGGATCGGTTCATCGATCTCAAAGACGATCTGACCGCACAGGCAGGACCCTTGCATTTTATTCTCCAAATGGTTCATATGGCCGATCCACATTTTCTAGCTTATGTGAGAGGTTAGTGAGCTTTGTTTGACATTTGGTAACATTTCTGTGGTAAATATTGCCGGCTGAGAGATGGATGCCTCACTTTTAGGCAAGTTTGTTTCAACATGGATGCAATGAGGATATGGCCATGGTCGTTGCATCGGTCATCAAGTGGTTACGAGAATATTTTTTAAAAAAGGCATACAAGCAATGAATCAAAAACTGGGTGTGGTGATGTTGTCTTCTTTCATGCTGGCTGCGTGTGGTGGTGGGGGTGGGAGTAGTGCGACGCCTGCACCAGCCCCTGCGCCGACGCCTTCGCAGTCGTTTACGCCTCAGTCACCCAAGTCTGGTGATACCTATACTTTTAGCGAAACCGATTTGGTCAGTGATGGAACAACCCAGAACTCAACCTATGTACAGCAAGTTGCCCTGATCAGCAGTACTGGCAATTTCTTTCTGAATGTCTTTGATACCACATCGGGAAATCAACTGGGCTCAGAGCTGTATGGCAAAGATCTGTCGCTGATCTCCAGAGGCCTATGTATCTATACGCCGCCGCGCAATGATATGCCATATCCATGGTTTGTGGGCGGCACCTCGTCACAGACCTCGACATACACCTGTCCCTCCAGCAGCACGCCAGTGACGCTCAAGGTCAATACCCAGATTCTGTCGTATGAGTCGATCACGGTACCCGCAGGAACTTTTAATACCGTAAAGAGCCAGAAAACGACGACCGGCACGGTGACCGTGAGTGGTACTACAGGGACTGAAACAGAGACCGATACCTGCTGGACGGATGTGATTTCGGGTCAGAATGTCAAATGTACTGGCACGCTCAGCTATAGTCCGGCACAGACAGGAAGCTATCTCACGGGCTATAGCACACAGTTGACCGGCATCAGTAATCTGTCGAATGCGCCGCTTTTGATCACGGCCAATGATGGTACGGGTTCGCCGATTCCATTTGTGTATTATACAAATCATGAAAATGGGGCGATGAGCGCGTCAGCCAGTACAGCGACGACATTTACGCTGAATGCTAATGCGTCCGTGATATGGAATATTAATGGTGGCGGTAGTGTGATGTCGAATTTTACAGGCACAAATACATTGAATGTGAATGGTATACCCATCACGGTATTCGCAAATCAGAACAGTCTGCAAGTCAAAACGACTGCTGGAACACTAACAGCCCCAACCACGGTGACGTTGACAGCAATCTTGAGGTCGGATACCACCAAGATGGTGACATTTAACCTCGCTTTGCAATGATTTCGATCAAGATCTTATTGTTGATATAAAGATAAAGCCCGCATGTATTGCGGGCTTTATCTTGTTGAAAGCACGGCTTGGCAGTCGTCATTCCGTGGTGCTGAGATTCCAGAAGGCCTGCTTGACGTACGGTCGGTTGGTCAGTCGATTGGTGATCTGATCCAGCGCGTCGGACTCAGCCGAGGTGGCGAGCAGTGTGGCTGTGATCTGCACATCATCGTCGTTGAAGGACTCGACGTTTAAGTGCGCCAGCGGATACTGGGCATGATCGAGCAGATGCTCCAGTGTCTCCATGGCATGACGCTGTTCGTCATTGCCGACGATGACATGAAGCTGATAGGTGACTTCGCTGGTCTCTTCATTGATCGGGATACGGTTGATTGAGTTGACCACTGGTCGCATCAGAGTATTCGCCGCCAGCACAAACAGCGCAGCCAGCACGGCATTAAATACGAGGTCGGCACCCGCACAGGCACCGACCGCAGCCGAGCCCCACAGCGTCGCGGCGGTGTTGAGGCCGCGCACGTTGAGCCCTTCTTTCATGATCGTGCCAGCGCCCAAGAAACCGACACCCGACACCACATAGGCCGTGACCTGCGCGGCACCGGGGTTGCCGGTCAGGTGCTGCCCCAGATCGACGAAGGAGGCCGCCGCGACTGCGACCAGCGTATTGGTGCGCAGACCTGCCGTGCGCTGGCGATACTGCCGCTCATAACCGATCAGTGCGCCGAGCACAAAGGCCAGTGCCAGACTGACCAAGGAGTTGACCCCATCTTCGAGATTAAAATTCTGCCAGGCTTGGATTTGCATGGGGTCTCCTTGATGTGGGTCGTGTTAGCTGTGGTTCGTGTTGGCTGTGTTCCGCGTTGATTATGCCTTATTTTTGTTTCAGCAAAGGTTTCAGGAACTGTCCGGTAAAGGACGCCTTGACCTTGACCACCGCTTCGGGTGTGCCTTCGGCGATGATCTGACCGCCACCTGCGCCGCCTTCGGGACCCAAGTCCACCAGCCAGTCGGCGGTCTTGATCACATCGAGATTGTGCTCGATCACGACGATGGTATTACCCTTGTCGCGCAGGTGGTGGAGGATCTCCAGCAGCTTGGCGATATCGTGGAAATGCAGACCCGTGGTCGGCTCATCGAGGATATACAGCGTCTGACCGGTGTCACGCTTGGCGAGTTCACGCGCGAGCTTGACGCGTTGCGCTTCACCGCCCGAGAGGGTGGTCGCCGCCTGACCCAGATGGATGTAGCCCAGACCCACCTGCATCAGGGTCTCGAGTTTGCGATGGATGGTCGGGATGGCGTTAAAGAAGTCCAGTGCGTCTTCGACCGTCATATCGAGGATATCGCTGATGTTGCGGCCTTTGTAGCTGACTTCCAGCGTTTCGCGGTTGTAGCGTTTGCCATGGCAGACATCGCAGGGTACATACATGTCGGGCAGGAAGTGCATGGCGACTTTGAGTACACCATCGCCCTCACAGGCTTCACAGCGACCGCCTTTGACGTTAAAGGAGAAGCGCCCCGGCTGATAGCCGCGTGCCTTGGCTTCGGGGGTCTGTGCCATGAGTTCGCGGATCGGGGTAAACAGGCCGGTATAGGTGGCGGGGTTACTGCGCGGCGTGCGACCGATCGGACTCTGGTCGATATCGACGACTTTATCCAGATGCTGCAAGCCGTCCAGTGTCTCGAACTTCTCGGCGGTGAGCGTGGTCGCGCCATTGAGCTGGGTGGATGCCAGCGGCAGCAGCGTGCGGTTGATCAGGGTTGATTTACCGGAGCCCGAGACGCCCGTGACACAGGTAAAGAGACCGATAGGAAGCTTCAGTGTGACATTCTGCAGGTTATGCCCGGATGCACCGCTGAGCGTGATCATCTTGTCTGGATCGGGCGTATGGCGTTCTTTAGGCACAATAATTTTTTTCTTGCCCGACAGATATTGCCCGGTCAGCGAGTCGGTGTGTGCGACGATGTCAGCGACTGACCCTTCGGCGATGATCTCGCCGCCATGGATACCGGCACCGGGACCGATGTCGATCACATGGTCGGCGGCGCGGATGGCGTCTTCGTCGTGTTCGACCACCAGCACGGTATTGCCCAGATCGCGCAGACGAATCAGGGTCGAGAGCAGGCGGTCGTTGTCGCGCTGATGCAGGCCGATGGAGGGTTCATCCAGCACATACATCACGCCCATCAGGCCCGCGCCGATTTGGGAGGCGAGGCGGATACGCTGCGCTTCACCGCCTGACAGGGTGTCGGCGGAGCGGGAAAGGCTTAAGTAATTGAGGCCCACGCTGACCAGAAACTGCAGGCGCTCGCGGATCTCTTTAAAGATCTTGTCGGCGATTTCGCCTTTGGCACCGGACAGCTCCAAGCCCTGATAGTAGCTCTCGGCGGCACCGATGGATTTGACCACGATCTCGGGCAGGGTGACCTCGGCGACTTTGACGTGGCGCGCGATCTCGTTCAGCCGTGAGCCGTGACAGGCGTCGCAGGCGGCGTTCGACAGGTACTGGGCCAGCTCGTCGCGCACGAGATTGCTTTCGGTCTCGCGGTAGCGCCGCTCAAGGTAGGGCAATACCCCTTCAAAGACCATGGTGCGCTTCTGATCGCGACCGCGCTCGTCGGTGTAGTGAAAGTCGATCTTGTCGCGGCCTGAGCCATTCAGCAGGATGGTCTGCTGAGCGGTGCCCAGTGCCTGCCATGGCGTATCCAGATCGATGGCATAGTGACGGGCGACGGTCGCCAGCATGTTGAAATAGTACGGGCGTTGCTTATCCCAGCCGCGGATCGCGCCTTGGTTGAGGGACAGCTCGCCATTGCTGATGAGCTTCTCCGCTGAGAAGTGGCTGCGCTGGCCCAGACCGTCACAGACGGGACAGGCACCGGCGGGGTTGTTAAAGGAGAATAAGCGCGGCTCAAGGTCGCCTACGGCGCGATCACAGACCGGGCAGGAGTGACGCGCAGAGAAGGTTTGATCCGGCTGGCTCTCGTCCATCCACGAGAGCAGGGCAAGGCCGTCGCCGAGACGCAAGGTGGTCTCAAAGGATTCGGCGAGGCGGTTGCCCAGATCGTCGCGGACTTTAAAGCGGTCGATGACGACTTCGATGGTGTGTTTTTTCTTCTTGTCCAGATCGTGCACATCGTCGAGATCGACCAGCACGCCATCGACGCGGGCGCGCACGAAGCCTTGGGCGCGCAGTTGTTCAAACAGCAGCGCATGCTCGCCTTTACGGTCGCGGACCACGGGTGCCATGAGCATCAGCGCCGTGCCTTCGGGGAGGGCTTTGACGGTATCGACCATCTGGCTCACGGTCTGCGCGACCATCGGCAGATCATGCTCGGGGCAGTAGGGCGTGCCGACACGGGCGTAGAGCAGGCGCAGATAGTCGTAGATCTCGGTGATGGTGCCGACGGTGGAGCGCGGGTTGTGACTGGTGGATTTCTGCTCGATGGCGATGGCTGGAGACAGGCCTTCGATGCTGTCCACTTCAGGCTTGTCCATCTGCGAGAGGAACTGGCGTGCATAGGCGGAGAGGCTCTCGACATAGCGGCGCTGGCCTTCGGCATAGAGTGTATCGAAGGCGAGAGACGATTTGCCGGAACCCGACAGGCCGGTAATGACGACGAATTTGTCACGCGGAATGTCCAGCGAGACATTTTTCAGATTATGCGTGCGTGCGCCGCGAATACGGATAAAGCTTTGGCTCATGATGGTGTGGACTCATGCTGGGTGTCGCGCTGCGTGGATGCAGGGCCATGTGACGAGGTGCTGCTGTCGTCAGCAGGCGCGCATCGCGCCTGTCGGTGTATAGAAAAAGTGATACACCATCGTACAGAAAAAATGTACTTTGATAAATAGAAAAATCGTCCATATTGTGGCGTAAAGCGGGCGCAAGGGAAAGGGTGCATGCAGATGGATGCGATGTAAACCGTGTG
>JASLEL010000325.1 GCA_030151145.1 Aquirhabdus sp.
CTGGGTTATGGCGGTGCCGGTGGTACCGTGACGGTCAATGGCACCAATGATGCACTCTGGATCGGGACCAACGGTCAGTCTGCAAGCACAGCCAATGATGATCGGGTGATCTTCAACGCAGCCGGTACCCTGACCGAGTTCGACAACTCCCGCGTCGATGTGGTCGGCAATAACGTCACTATCGCGCTGGGCAGTAATGACACACTGGGCTATGGCGGCTATGGCGGGTCAGTCACTGCCTCCGGTACGAACGACATCGTGTGGGTCGGTGCTAATGGTCAGAATGCCAGCACTGCCAACCTCGATAAAGTCAGTTTTGCATCTGGCGGGACCCTCACCGCGTTTGATAGCTCCTCCGTCAGTATGACCGGCAATAATGTGACGGTGAATGCAGGCAATAACGACACGCTCACCGTCACCGGCAATAGCGAAACCATCAACCTCGGGACCGCCAATAACAGCAACCTGACCTTAAGCGGTGGCGGGGATACCGTCAATGTGTCGCTGGGTGCCAACAACGATGTGATCACGGCCACAGGGAGCGGTAGTGCAGACACGCTGAATTTTGGCTTTGCCAGTACAGCCATCCAAAGCATGACGCAATCGGGCAACAACCTCACCTTTAACTATCTCAATGGCTCGACCACAGATAGCGTAACCGTCGCCAACTATTTCACCACCGTCAACGGCGAAGCCACCCAAACCGTCAACAGCAGCAATCTGTTGTCCAACTTTACGTTTACCGACGGGACCAAGACGCTCTCAAATCTCACGACGCACATGACGATTACGCCGGTGTTTGATTCCAGTTGCACCGCCAGCTATGAGACTGCAGTCAACAGCGCCATCTCGTTCTTTGAAAGCACCTTCACCAATCCGATCTCGCTGACCATTGATTTTAAAGAAGGCACATCGGGCTTTTCGTCCAGTAGCTTTGGCATTCTGTCGACGTCCTATGCGACCATGTCGGCTGCGATGAAAAAGCTTAACTCATCGGCGATACAGCAGTCGGTGGCCCAGAATATCCCGTCGACCGACCCGATCGCGACCAATTCGATCTCCAACAACTCCTCATGCTATGTCTCCGCTGCCGATGCGCTGGCTTTGGGGATCACGTCCAGCCTGTCGGGTGCCGCTGGTACGGTGACGCTCAACTCCACCATCAACTGGGACTATAATCAAAGCGACGGCATCTCCTCCGGGACCTATGATGCCGTAGGGTCGATCGAGCATGAGATCACCGAGATCCTCGGACGTTTTTCGGGAACCGCCGCAAACGGCGCAACGGCAGGCTCTCTGGACAATGCACCGGATAATCTGCTGATCTATACCGCCTCCGGCACTGTGGACTCCTCGACCTCGCCGTCCAGCCAGACTTATTTCTCCATCGATGGCGGCAAGACCAATCTGGGGAATATTGGCGAGCCGGGCAGCGATCTCAGTGACTGGTACAGCAATATTCTGGGTGACAGCTTCGGCTATGGTGTATCTGGCAAAATCGGTGCGGTATCGCTGGTGGATCTGGCCGAGATGAATGCGCTGGGCTATAACCTCGCCGTCAGCCCAACCTCACTGACCAGCCTGAACTCGTCAGCAACGACATGGAATGCCAGCAGCTCGCTCTCGAGTGCCATGTCCGCCTTTGCGGTACCGGCCTCCAGCACAGGCAGCAGTACGACGGCATCCGGTCTGCCCACTGAGACACCGGTGTTGCTCGCGACACCCCAGTAAGCCTCAGGGCACGGCGCGTCTGCGTCGTGCCGATCATCATCCATAAAAAAGCGCTGTCTACCATGACAGCGCTTTTTTTTGTGTATGCCTGGTATCAGGACGGGCGATCCGCTGCTGCGCGGGCAAACCATGCGGCGGCCTGTCGATCATCCTGCGGCACGCCAAGACCGCGCTGATACATCTTGCCAATGCCAAACTCCGCATCAGCGTTGTGCTGCTTGGCGGCCTGCTGCAGCCAGTACATGGCTTGTCTGTAACTCTGATGCAGCACATGACCTTCGGCATACATATTACTCAGCTCAAGCTGAGAGCGGATATTGCCCTTGGCGGCTGAGGCCTTGATCTGGTCGATGCGGGCATCATCGTCGTCATCGTCGGCATATACGCTGCTGCACAGACTCGCGGCGATCAGGGTCATGACGAGGAAGGATTTATACATGGTGATTCCTGAATATGGAAAATATTGAACTTCCCTGCGGTTAAGGACACACGCGCTGGTTACATCCGTTGGCAGGCATCGGCGTCTCATGACCCGGGCCACTGGGCGCATCTAAAGTGGGTGCTGCTGGCTGAATGCTGTCAGGGAGCGTCGGCACATCTGTGGCTTTGCTGTCTGTCGCGGCAGCGGTTGCCATTGCGACTGCTGCCGCAGTGGGCGTCGTTGTCGGCACCGTTGCAGCCCTTGTGATCGTCTTGGTCGTGGCGCTGAGTGGCGATGCCGCAGGCTGGGACGCCATGGTTGTGATGGGTGAGCTTGCTGCCGCCGCTCTGGATGCGGACACCACCTGAGACGCCGCCGTGGCAGCGATGCTTGCAGCTGTGCGGGCATCATCACTGCTGTGGTCAGGTGCCGGACTGCATGCGCTTAAGAGCAGCGCCAATGCCAGTGTCATGCTGCTGCCGAGCCAGCGCTGCTGATCAGTGCGCGCATGCCGTAAAGATAAGCTATTCATCATAAAGGCCATTTCTAAAAAAAAGAGGGCTGAATGAAGCATGCAGGCGATATGGTGCCTGCATGCAACCGATCATTTATTTAAAAATGTCATTAAACGGCAGCGCATACTGGTCGTTCGGCGTGATGGAACCAACGCCCAGCGCAGCTTCCATGGTCCGCAGCGAACTATAGTGGTTGTAGCGCACCGGACTGCTGTAGCCCGCTTTGACGGTGTTCGGCGAGCCCATCACCAGCGTTGCGACCTGATTGTAGGTCCCGCTGACCCACGAGCCGGTAGAGGACTCATCCCAAGTGACGATCAGCAGCGATTTGTCCTGTGTCCATGCAGGCGAGTTGAAGAGCATCGGCAGCGTTTGCTGCAGCCACTGATCCTGTACCTGAATGCTGCTATTGATGCTCATGCCGCTGCTGTAGTAGGCATCTTCGCCGTTGTTGTAGTTGTCGGCGGCGATCCAGGCCAGATTGGGCGTGGTCGATGCCGATGCCAGATCCGTGGTGAGCTGGGTGATGTCCACCAGATGAGCCTTACAACGCGTCAGATTGCCCGAGATATTGGTGTAGTTGGCAAACGGCGCGTCATCAGCATGGAAATGCGAGTCGGCACTGTTGGTCATGTTGCAGGGCGTCCCCATGCCTTGCTCGTAGGATTTCCAGGTTTTACCTGCAGCTTCGAGCACATCGCCGATATGCTGGTTCGGGTCATTGACGTTCGGGTAGTATGTCGCACCTTTGGTATACGTATCACCGCCGGACAGGGCCAGGTAATTCTCATCGCTGGGGTGATAGACACCGGTGTAGTTGTTCAGCAGGGTACCTTGCGTCAGGAGCGAGTTAAAGTACGGTGCATAGCTGGTATTGCCGAGGACTTCGGGTGCATCGGTATTTTCCAGAATGATCATGAAGACGTGATCATAGTGCGGCACGTTGGATACAGGCGGGGTTAATACAGGTGCCGTGACCGCAGTTGAAAGAGTCAGGGACAGATTGTCTGCATAGCCGACATTCTGTGAACCGTTGGTGTTGTCAAACAGCAAAACCACCTGAATGCTGCGCGTACCCACAGGCACTTTGCCTGTCTGGCTTTCTGCGATCAGTTTGGTCGAATAGCCACGATCCCAAGCCGTGACCGGACCAATCTGTCCGGTGCCCAGTTGATTGCCACTGGCATCCAAAAACTTCAGCGAGACGGTCGCTTCGCCGCCATAGGTGGTATAGCCGCCCAGCCAGCCATTCAGATTATAGGTGATGGTGCCGGTATCGATGGCGCTGCTTGCCGAGGAGACGTCCACGGTCTGATAGGCCGATGAGTCGCCATAGGGACCATCCGCGAGGAAGGCATTGCCTTTGGCACTGCTGGGTGTCCCGATCGAGGCGACCGAATAGCATTGCACCACGGGATTACCCGCCAGAGTAGTCCAGCCGGGCAGGCTCGTGGCCTGATCCCATTCGGTGGCGCATTTGCCGACTTCGGCATTGCCGTTGACGATCAGATTGGCGCTGGTGGTGGCGAGAGCGTGCTGGCTGAGCGTGGCAAAAGCAGTCAGCAAAGCGGATTGAATCAACTTCCGAGTAAACATGATATTCCTTGTGACGAGGTCGACATTTATGCAAAAAATGTGATAAAGATCACGCTAATTTAGTCTGTAACATATTCATATATATGAATAAATTTCAGTTTAAAACGGACGTGATCGTAGAGCCGGAATATGTCAGGTCGATGACAAAATAGCCAGACCCGCCGGTCGGAAATCGCAGAGGTACATCGCGCAGATGCCGGGTCATGCAAGCCGATGTTTCGCCTGAAATGATTGCAGGCCTTGGGCTTACGCTGATTTTGGTCTGTAGAAAACCGTTATTTTGATACGATGAGCGCAGAAGTCATCGTTTGGGACTTGTTTTTTAATGCGTGTTTTGATCCGGTATCACATATCCGCTGAATAAAAAAAACGACCTGAGGGCCGATAAGCAGATCCGGGTCCGCTTGTCGTCTTTGAGTCTCAGGTCGCGTAAAGCCCAACATAGGCAAACAGGAATCAGGATCAGCAATAACCCCACGCCATGCCGTTCCAGACGGCCACGTCATCGATATAGAGGGTGACATGCAGACCGATGGGGACGCCCATCGAGGCACAGGTATCGCCACAGATCTTGAGGCGTGCTCTGGGCGGGATGCTGACGGGCGCGCTAAAGTCGATATTGCCCAAGAGCGGATAATTAAAAGAAATCCGGCCATGCTGACAGGAGGCTGTCACACAGGCACTGATACCCAAGGCCAGTATACCCCGGTCACGCAACTGACACTGGAAAGCCTCCACCATGGCTGCCGCTTCGACCGCTGGCGTGCTGGCCATGGACTCCTCGTCAAAGCCGACGCGGGTGTAGTCAGGAACACTGATGCTCTCACATGAACCCTTGATCATTTTGTCAACCTCATACAGATTGTCGTATTCATCGGTCTTTTTTGAATAACATCCTGTTTTAATCGACACCCTGTTTTGGGGTGTCTGAGGTTTCTGGCGTCCATGTACCAACCCTGTCGGTTTTTCTGATGCGATCAGGCGGGCCAGTCCGGCACCACACCTGTCGCCATCTTACGGGTGTTTTGGTTGTAGATCAGCACGGTATCGGCGGAGATCATGCTGGAGTCCGCCACCGTGAGGCCAAATTCGCCCACCAGCGTGCCATCACCATGAATCGTATTGGACGGCGTTAACAGCGCGTATCCATAAGGAATCTGGAAGGCCGTAAAGCAGTAAAGATCCTCTTGCAGATGCTTACCGATCACGATATAGCCGCCGCATTTATCGGACAGCGGGATATGGATGTGCGGGAAAGCGTGGGTTTCAAG
>JASLEL010000031.1 GCA_030151145.1 Aquirhabdus sp.
AGGTATGTTCACCCAGCAAACCATCTGGTCTGGCTCAACACGCCCATCAGTTTTGCATGCTATAGTGACGACTTGATTTTACGGACATGACCAGTACATGACTTCATTTCTATCAGCCGGGTCCATCGTATGATTGATCTGGAATCAAAATTGATGCGGCCGACCGTCCTCTGCTTTTCTGGACTAGACCCGTCAGGTGGGGCTGGCCTACAGGCTGATATCGAAGCCATCACGGCTGCGGGGGCGCATGCCAGCATCGCCTGTACCGCCATCACGGTTCAGGACAGTCAGCGTGTCTACGGTTTTGAAACCTTATCACCCGCGCTTCTGGAAGCACAGGCACGAACCGTGCTCAACGATCTGCCTGTCCGCGCCATCAAATCCGGCATGCTGGGCAGTACCGACAATATCGACCTACTCACCCGCCTGCTGGCCGAATACCCTGCACTGCCTTTTGTACTGGACCCCGTTCTGGTCGCCAACAGCGGCGGGCAACTGGGTGATCCCATCCAGCTTGCACATGCCTTCAGACGTCTGATTCCGAGAGCCACATTACTGACCCCCAATACAGTCGAGCTACGCACCCTCACGCAGCAGCAGGATCTGAGCGCAGCAATTGACACCCTGTTTGATTGGGGCGCGCAGGCGATCCTGGTCAAAGGTGCGCATGAACAAGAGCCACATCGCATCCGTCACTGGCTTTATCAGCATGGGCAACTCATCAGTCAATCCATCTGGGCCAGACTGCCTGCAGAATTTCACGGCTCGGGATGCTCATTGGCCAGCCATATCGCCGCGCATCTGGCGCAAGGCCGCGCTTTGCCTATCGCAGTACAGCAAAGCGAACTCTGGCTGCACGGCTGCCTGCGCCGGGCAGATATACCGCATGTTGATGGTCAGCGACTGCCAAGGCGGCAACCCTACCGCCACACCATCCCATGAATATCTGAATTTTAAATAAAAAACAGGTCCAATACGGACCTGTTTTATCACGAGATGATCAGAGTAATTGTGCCGCTTTTGGGTACACCAAACATCCCGCAGTCATACATCAAAAAAATTTTAGAATATATCGAAGAATCATAAAGGACTGTTTAACGCACCCTATACGCTTAAAATAGACGATATATCGTGATTATTACGATGCATTATCCGCAGCCTGAACAATCTCGAAACTATGGGTAATCTCAACCCCACCCTGAGTCAACATCCGACTGGCTGAACAATATTTATCGGCAGACAGATGAATGGCTTTATCCACCTGCTTCTCTTTGACATCGTGCCCAGTCACGACAAAATGCAGGTGTATTTTTGTAAACACCGCCGGAATATCATCCGCCCGCTCCGCCTTCAAATCACAGCGTACTGCCGTGATATCCTGACGGGCTTTCTTCAGAATCGTCACCAGATCAAACGAAGCACAGCCACCTAATCCCTCAAGAATCAACTCCATAGGACGAAAGCCACGATTCTCACCGCCATAAGCCGGCGATCCATCCATAATCACCTGATGTCCGCTGTCTGCAGTTGCTTCAAAAGCCACCCCACCGATCCACTGAATCGTCGCTTGCATGTTTCACCTATATTTCTACATAATAATCGCCTATGATACTCGACTGACTTGGGGTATATATACCGTTTATTCAAGCAATATGCTGATATGGATTTGAGAATCCATCATTAATTACAAGTCGCCGTTTTGTCGTTGGCATTGTAGTTCGATGATCGTTTTTTTTCGTGATCCTCATCTCATTTTGCATGGTCGCGCCTTGCCACACAGGTAGATTCCCGGTGGTCTGGCAATGACGATGAATAAACAGTGATCCATCAGGATGATGGCTGAAGCATAAACAGGGATATCGCGATTTGAACTGACGAAGGAAGTCGGAAGTCGTTTCACGTGACCTGTCGCCTTTTGTGTCTGGCACACGGAGCGATATCGTTCCCATCCGCGACACAGGCATTTCCCGATTGAGCCGATGCGACCATCAGTACCCGAGGTCTCGCAAGGCCGTTACACGTTTTTCAGGAGATTTCGACGTGAGTTAAGTCATCAAGGACGAATCGACGAACACCCCTTTGAACACGACAGCCAGCAATCCTCGGTTAAGCACCGCGAATTGCAAAAAACTTTGGACGGAGCAATGTCTCCTCAATCCGAAAGAGCACTCTGGACGCGTTGAATGAGCACAGATCATCGAATCGGTATTGGCCAGCCTATGGATAGCGCAGCAGCCATTACCCGTTCCCTGAGCGATCCTTGCTGATTTTCTTCATCCTGTTTCCGTTGCTTTTTCATTTCATCCAACCCTGATGATGTACGTCACCCGTATGCCATCGACGATATGTGATATTGCAAATGACCAATACGCTGCCCCCTCGTTCACGACGCACTGCCCCCACCCTCCCGGCAGACCTGTCACCCTCATTGCATGCACTGCTGAGCAAGAGTCCGATCAAGACCTACCCTGCACGGACGACCATTTTTCACAAAGGTGAAGAGTCCAAGTCCATGTACTTCATCGCCAAAGGATCGGTCGCCATCATCAGTCAGGAAGAAGGTAAACGCGACATCGTACTGGCTTATCTCAATGAAGGCGCTTTCTTTGGCGAAATGGGCCTGTTTGAAGCACAGCCCGTGCGGACAGCGCTGGTACGTACCCGCACCCGCTCAGATATCGTCGAAGTCAACTATGAGCAATTCCTGTCACTGACCAAATTATTCCCAGAGCTGCTGTTCGACATCTGTTCACAGTTGTCCTTACGCCTCAAACAGACCACTCAAAAAGTCACCGATCTGACCGTGCTGGACGTCACTGGCCGGATCGCCCGCTGTCTGCTCGACCTGTCGACCCAGCCCGATGCGCTGGTCAAAACCAACGGGATCCAGATCCATATCACCCGTCAGGAAATCGGCAAACTGGTCGGCTGCTCCCGTGAGATGGTGGGCCGCGTGCTGAAAAATCTGGAAGAACAGCACATGATCAAGACCAACGGTAAAACCATCCTGATCTACAATCCTGAAAAATAATTCGACTTGCACATAAGCAAGTCACATCAAAAAGGCCGCATCAATGCGGCCTTTTCGTTGTCGATCAAACGATGCAAATCAGCAATGACAGCTTCATCAGTCTGGTTTGGATTCGATGCGCTTAGGCGGTTCGCTCGGCACCTCACGCGCCTCACCATCAATGATCGTGCCATCATGCTGATGATTGTCTCGATGAAAGTCGTCATTAAAAGGCGAATTGCCCTGCCCAAAGACATCGTGCATAGGTCCAAAACCACCTTGCGGACCAAAGCCACCTTGAGATCCAAAGCCGCCCTGCGGGCCGAATCCATCACCACCAAACGTAAAGAAGCCCTGCCGCTGCATCTGCGCCATCATCGCCTCCTGACGCTGTGCCACATACTGCACCAGCACACGGCGGACCAGATACTGAACCGGAGGCAACAGCAACAATAGCGCCAGCACATCCGTCAAAAGGCCCGGTATCGCCAACAGCAGCCCGGCCAATGCATAGCTCAGTGCACCGCCCACATCGCCATCCGGCGAGATCTGCCCACCGCGTAACTGTGGCATCACGGACGCTAAACTCCGGCGCATGAGCGACATCCCTAAAAAGAACGCGATCACCGTCCACCAGAAGATGGTCCAGCCACCCACATAATGTGCCGCCCAGATCCAGGTCAGGATCTCAAGCGGAGGTAACAGCAACAGCCCTAAAGCCAGTTTATTCATGATCAAGCCCACTGATGATGTTCAAGAATGCAGGGAATATCGTCAATCCGCAGGCAAGGCGTTAGACTTGCCGTGTTTTCTCCTGCTGATTATGTCAATATAAGGGCAGTTTGCAAAATTTCACCGGGCCGAATGTATGTCTTTAATTATCGGCATTGACCCCGGCTCACGTCTGACGGGCTACGGGATCATTCAGAAGGAAGGCAATAAACTCACCTTCGTCGATGCGGGCACCATCCGCACCGAGTCGCGCGCCATGCCTGAACGCTTGAAGCGTATCTTTGAGGGCATCACGCGCGTGATCGACTACTATCAGCCGAACGAAGCCGCCATCGAGCAGGTCTTCATGGCCAATAACCCCGACTCCGCCCTCAAACTCGGACAAGCGCGTGGCGCTGCCATGAGCGCAGTCGTCGTCCGTGACCTTTCGGTTGCAGAATACACCGCCCGCCAGATCAAACTCTCCGTGGTCGGCTACGGTGCCGCCGAAAAAGAGCAAGTCCAGATGATGGTGATGCGCCTCCTGAACCTGCAAGTCGCCCCGCAGGCCGACGCAGCGGATGCGCTCGCCACCGCCATCTGTCATGCCCATGCCTCCAGCAGCAACAATGCTCTGCTCTTGATGCAAAGCAGCGGTATGGCGCGTGGTCGCGGTCGCTGGCGCCTGCCGGGTTAATGAACGTCTATTCCTCGCATGAAAGCTCCCCTTGCTCCTCATCTAAAAGATGACCCCGCCGCACTTAAAGCCTGGATTCAAGCCGAAGCTCAAGCGCTCGGCTTTCATAAACTCAGCGTTTCATCACCACAAGTCCGTGATCAACTGCCCTATCTGGAGCAATATCTGGCGGATGGCTTTCAGGGTGACATGGCGTTTCTCGCTGACAACAAGGATAAACGCGCCGACGCCAGTCTGCTGGTTCCCGGCACGCAAAGCGTCCTGTGCGTGCAGATGCACTATCTGGTCGAGCCACCACCGCGTCGCTATGTGCCGGATGCCCCCAATCAGGCCATCATCTCGCGCTATGCGCGCGGGCGTGACTATCACAAGGTCATCCGCGGCCGACTCAAGCAACTTGCCCTGCGCATTGAGCAGCAGATCGGACCGTTCCAGTGGCGGCCCTTTGCCGACTCGGCGCCAATCTTTGAAAAACCCTTGGCCGAGCAGAGTGGCCTAGGCTGGACTGGTAAGCACACCCTGCTGATCGACAAGAAAGCCGGTTCATTCTTTTTCTTAGGCGAGCTGCTGACCGACCTTAAGCTGCCCTTTGACAACCCTGCCAGTGCCCATTGCGGCTCCTGTACCGCCTGTATCGACATCTGCCCAACGCAGGCCATCGTGGCACCCTATCGGCTCGATGCCCGGCGCTGTATCGCCTATCTCACCATCGAGCTGCAAGGCCCCATCCCGGTTGAGCTACGCCGCGGTATCGGCAATCGCGTGTTCGGCTGTGACGACTGCCAGTTGATCTGCCCATGGAATGGCTTTGCCAAACTCTCCAGTGAAGCCGACTTTCAAGTCAGACATCAGTTTGACCGTCTCAGCCTGCTGGATCTCTGGCAATGGACTGAAGACGACTTCCTGACCTTTACCGAAGGCAGTCCACTGCGGCGTACCGGATTTATCAGCCTCATGCGCAATACTGCCGTGGCACTCGGCAATGCACCCTATGATCCAGCCATTATTGCTGCGCTCAACGCACGGCGCGGCAGTCTTGGCGATCTGGTGGATGAGCACATCGACTGGGCGATCAAAGAGCAAGTCGATAAATCACACCGCATTCCAACCCACCCCTGATCTATCACCCATAAAAAAAACGAGGCATACAGCCTCGTTTTTTATCATGCACTGGTTTCAAATTAACCTTGCAGATCAGCCGGTACATTGCCGCCGTTGGCAGCCAGCTGCTGCATCACGGTTTTGTGCAGCCAGATGTTCATCGACGCGGAGTCATCCAAGAGATCGGCTGGGCAGTTCAGCTCGGTCGCCAGTTTCTTGCGCTCATCCAGACTGCTGTCCAGATTTAAAAGCTTCATCAGATCGACAATCGATTCACGCCAGTTCAGCTCTTGGTCGCTGGCATCTGCCAGGCCATCCAGCTTGGAGACCACATCCACTTCGCTCATCGGCGTAGGTGCAGCAGGGGCTGGTGCAGGCGCAGCGGCCTCAGGTGCGGCAGCGTCTGGTGCGGCTTCTGCAGGTGCAGGCGCCGGTGCTGGGGCGGGAGCCGCAGCGGCTTGATCACCAAAACCCAGCTTGGACAAAATCGTATTGAAGATTCCCATGACAAACTCCGTGTTTGTGTTGAATTGGAAACACGATACTAAGAGTTTTCCGATGGCTGCCCGATGACATTCTTGTAGCGATTCTGTGGTGGTTTGCAGTGAACTCTGCTGTCAATGGTTACGTAAAAGATCCGGTCATGCTGCGCTCTATTACCCAGCAGCCGCGACATTTTAAAAACAAAAAAACCGCATCAATTGCGGTTTCTTTGTTGTATCGACCACGATCTATACGATCAAAGATGCCTGCATAGCCTATCAACGCCTGCAGAGATCAGCCCTGTCGCAAGATCGGTGCGATTACGCCAGTTTCTTGCTGACGTAGTCGATGGCCGATTGTACCGTGGTAATGGCACTGGAATCTTCATCAGGAATCGTGATGTTGAAATCGTTTTCGAAGGACATCACCAGCTCAACCAGATCCAGCGAATCCGCACCCAGATCATCCATAAATGATGCTTCGTTTTTGATTTCTTCAACACGGATTCCGAGTTGTTCTGCAACGGCAGCTTTCACACGTTGTTCGATATCGCTCACCGAAAATCTCCTTCAGGTTTGTGTATCTTCATAAAAATAAAAAATCAGGCGCTAGTGTAAAGTAAACCGAAAAAAATACAATTGCCGATTATGCTCACACCAGTCAAGAGATAGTCAACAGGCTGTCATCGCCCGTTGCTATCGTTTACGTTTCACCCGCTCGCAAGCCCGGGAAAGCCAAATCTATCGAAAAACACGCCGCACCTAGCATAAGCTGAGTTCAAGCGGAGTGCAATTCACCATGTCAAACTTAATGCAGGTACAGACCGCCGTTGACCGGTAGCACGGCACCAGTGATATAGCCTGCTTGTAGACTGGCCAAAAACGCCACCGCATCGGCAATATCACTCGCCTGCCCCATCCGTCCCAGCGGAATCTGCGCCATCATCGCATCACGCAGTTTTTCATCCAGCACATGCGTCATGTCGGTCTGAATGAAGCCCGGCGCCACGCAGTTGACCGTGATATTACGACCACCCATTTCACGCGCCAGCGCACGGCTAAAGCCTTCGATACCGGCCTTGGCAGCCACATAGTTGGTCTGACCTGCATTGCCCATCTGCGCCACGACGGACGTGATGTTAATAATGCGACCAAAACGGGCCTTACTCATGCCGCGCAGCACAGCCTTGGACAGATAAAACACCGCATGCAGATGCACCTGCATGATGTCCTGCCAGTCAGCTTCGGACATGCGCATCAGCAAACCGTCTTTGGTGATACCCGCGTTGTTGACCAGCACACTGATGGTGCCAAATTCTGCTTCGATCGACTTGACCAGTGCATCCATGGCCGTCGTATCACGCACATCGAGCACACGACCTGTACCGTGCTCAGCCAGTGTCTGACTGATCTGGGCTGCACCGGACTCACTGGTCGCGGTACCGACAACAAAGAAGCCTTGCGTTGCCAAACTACTTGCAATCGCCGCACCAATACCGCGACTTGCACCAGTCACCAGCGCAACTTGACGTGGTTTGTTTGTATCTGAAGTCATATCGTTCATGCCAGTTTCCCTTCTGCGACGGCGATGTGGGTCAGCGCGTCGTCCAAACGACTGCGCATGTCAATCGGGTAGCATATTATCGATTCCGGCATACGTTTCGCAAGGTTAGAGAGCACATTCCCCGGTCCACACTCGACCAGTTGCGTTACACCCAACGCTTTGAGTGTCGCCGAAGTCTGTGTCCAGCAGACTGGACGATACAACTGGCTTAACAGCGCAGATTTCAGATGCTCCAGATCCGGCTCCACGATGGCATGTGCATTCTGGATCACCGGAATAGTCGGCATATGGATCGCCGTCTGGCTCAGCACCTCAGCCAATGCTTCGGCTGCAGGCTGCAT
>JASLEL010000374.1 GCA_030151145.1 Aquirhabdus sp.
CTGGGTGTGGCGGTGGCTCAGGGGGCAGTGCGGCCCCAAGTCCGACGCCTATGCCCAGCCCGACGCCATCTCCGGGGCCGACACAGAGCCCTAGCCCGAATCCATCACCCACTCCGGCACCAAACCCGGCCCCCGCACCTGCGCCCACCACCACCAATACCCCGACCATCGCCAATGTGCCTGCGGGCTGGAGTGTCGGGAAAATCGTGATCGGGCCGAACTATGTATTCAACGCCAATAACTATGCCAGCGTGCCTTATGTAGGCAATCAGTTCGATGTGTCTCTACCGATGTTTGACGGTACATCCCTTCAGTATGCGGTGCAATCCATGACCGTCCAGATCAGCGGTGTCTCGGTGCCGATGTCACTGCTCCCGATTGATTCGCCACCGGAGAGCATCTGGCATACCATCGTGGATGTCACTAATGTGCCGAGCGGGACGTATCCGCTGACGATTACCATCGTCGATGCCAAGGGTAATACCGGTACGGTCACCAAAAATGTCGTCATTGATCGTCCGCCGATACTGCAGATTACTGCGCCGGTCAATAATAATGCCGTGATCCTGAGTGCGACGAACCCCATCAGCTACAATGCAACCTGCACGGATGACTACCAGTGTGTCGGACTGGCCCTGACCGTCGTCGGGGATAAAACTGTGGCATCGGGCATTAACAGCCTGTCGGGTACACTGGATCTGACACCTTATGATGGTAAAACCATCACCTTGCAATACACGGCGGCAGATAATGTCGGACAGCTCACGACGTCCAACATCCAGCTCACCGTTGATTTGAATGCCAATGCAAGTCTGGTCAAGACAGTCCCGGGCAATATCGTGGATACGGATGGTAATCGGGTGTTGTATACCGACAGTACCAATTCCAAACTTTATTTGAATGATTTAAGCAAGCAGACCACGACTCTGCTGTATACCCTACCAAATTCGAACGTGGTCTATAGCAATCCCACGCTGACCTCTGCCGGTGCGGCATGGGTAGTCTATAACGCCAAAACACTGCCGTTAGTGAATGAGCTGTACTCCTATGAAAATGGCAATCTGGTGGATCTTGGTCCTGGCGATGGCAGCAGTCTCGCGACACAAGGGAACTACTTGATCTGGACGGGGACGCCGAGTACGTCATATACGCTCTATGAGCGCAATCTGGCGCAGGGGACCAATACCACGTTAGGTACCAATGTCGGTAATACCCAGAACGCCGTTGCGGCCAATGGCGCCGTTGCCTATTGGATATCAACCCTGGTTATGACACCTTCCACCTATAAGCAGACCGTCTATCTCGCTCAGGGTGGGACCTCACAGGTGGTGGGCACGGGTATTTATCCTGTAACAGATGGCACAAGTGTGATGTATATCAACGCTAATCCCAGTAGCACCAATGGCATTACGACACCAAGTACACTTTACTATGCAAACGGGACCAATCCACCCGTGACACTGGGATCGACGCTCGGCGGGACATACCTCATCAATAATGGCTGGATTGCATACAGCCTCAGTCAGAATGGGGTTGAGGAGGTCTGGCGGGGCACATCTCAGGGTACGAATACCCAATTAACCTTTTACGCGACGGGTGGCAGCGTCGAGGCACTGGATAGCACGGGCGCGGTGATATTGAGAGCCAATCATCATCGTTACTATGTGGCACCGAACAGCACCACACTGGTTGATCTGGGGGCGCCCATCGGTCGTGCGGTATTCATCTCTGGCAAGCTGTATGCCTATCTCAATGGCACGCTGTTGAGCATTGCGATTTAGATCAATGCTGCTCAAGTTTAACGGATAAAAAAGCCCCTCATATCGAGGGGCTTTTTCAATTCAGGTTGGTGCTGGTTACTGTTTGATCACCTGAGCGGTGGTCGAGCTGACGTTATCAGGGACATTCAGACCGGTCTGATTGATCGCGCCGCCACCCAGTGCGGTGTAGAGATTGACCTGACTCAGGAGGTTCGATTCCTTGAGCGTGATCTGCGACTGCTGGGCGCTGTAGAGTGCAGTCTGGGCGACCAGCACCGAGACGTAGCTGTCTACACCAGCCTTAAAGCGGGCCTGCTCCAGATCGTAGTTGGTGGTGGTGGCATCGACCAGACGGCTCTGGGCCGCCAGACGGTCATCCAGTGTAGCACGGGTCGCGAGTACGTCAGCGACTTCGCGGAACGCGGTCTGGATCGATTTCTCATAGGCCGCCAGCGCCAACTTTTGGTTGACCTTGGCAGTATCCAGGTTGGCACGGCGCGCGCCACCATCAAAGATCGGCAGATTAATCGAAGGACCCGCTGACCACAGGAAGCTGCCGCTTGAGAACAGATCCGACAGGCTGCTGCTGGCATAGCCGACACTACCCGTCAGGCTGATGGTCGGGAAATACGCCGCGCGGGCAGCCGCGATATTGGCACCCGTGGCTTTCAGACTGAATTCGGTCTGGGCAATATCCGGACGATAGTGCAGAAGCTCGCTGGGCAGACCTGGCGTCAGACCTTGGTTGACGGTGATCTGATCAACCGCGCCCTGTGGGATCAGCTCGCTGGGCACGCCTTGGCCGATCAGCAGCGCCATCAGGTTACGGTCTTGAGCGACGGTGGTCTGATAGTTGCCGATGGCGAGCTTTGCATTTTCAACGCTGATCTGGGCCTGCTTGACCGCAGCCAGCGCAATGATCCCGGCCTTGAACTGCTTTTCGTTCAGGTCATAGGATTGCTGCTGGGCTTTTAGGGTTTGCTGGGCCAGCTTCAGTTGCTCTTGATCGAAGGCCAGTGCCAGATATTGCTGGGCGATCTGGCTGATCAGGCTGATTTGCTCGGTGGCCTGTGCGCTTTGGGTGGAGTAGAAACTTTGCAGTGCCGCATCTTTGAGGTTTGCAACGCGACCCCAGAAGTCCAGCTCATAGCTGGTCAGGCCGAGACCGGCTTTGTACTGGGTGGTGTTGTCGGATTTGTTGCCGGTCGTGGTCGAGCCGCCATTGACGCCGACAGTCGGGAACTGGGCGGCGCGTGAGATTTGATACTGGGCACGGGCATGCTCGACGTTGAGCACGGCGGTGCGCATGTCGCGGTTATTGTCGAGTCCGAGCTGGATCAATTGCTTAAGCTTGGGATCGGTAAAGTACTCTTTCCAGCCTTGCGCGGCGATGGAGGAACCATTGCTAGCTGCACTCTGATCCAGCAGGGTCGGGTAGGCCGGGCTGGTCAGATTGCTGGCAGCCGCAGGATCAGGCTGACGCAGGAGGCTGGTGCAGCCGGACAAGGCCAGCGATGCCGCCAGTGCGCCGAGCACCAGTTTGCCATGAGCACGGGTAGGGGAAGGGAGACGAGTGTCTAGTGCGTTCATTTTTCACTTTCCGTTGGTTGACTTGCACGATGTGCAGGCTTGGAGGAATGCGTGGTGTGAGGCGTGCTCTTGAAAGCACGGCGGACCCACAGATAAAACACCGGGATGAGGAAAATCCCGAAGATGGTGGCGGAGAGCATGCCGCCGATCACGCCGGTACCGATCGCGTGCTGGCTGCCTGAGCCTGCACCAGCGCTGACCGCCAGTGGCAGTACGCCCAGAATGAAGGCCATCGAGGTCATGATGATCGGGCGCAGACGAATGCGCACTGCATGCATGATCGAATGCAGCAGGTCTTCGCCTTGCTCCTGCAGCTCAACCGCAAACTCGACGATCAGAATGGCGTTCTTGGCCGAGATCCCGATCACGACGAGCAGACCCACCTGCAGGTAGATGTCGTTGGCGAGGCCGCGGAACCAGGTTGCCAGCAGCGCACCCATCACACCGAGCGGTACGACCAGCATGATGGCAAACGGAATCGACCAGCTCTCATACAGTGCAGCCAGACACAGGAACACGATCAGCATGGACAAGGCGTAGAGCGCCGGAGCCTGAGAGCCGGAGATTTTTTCTTCCAGCGATAGACCCGTCCACTCAAAGCCGATGCCCTTAGGCAGCTTGGCGGCGATTTCTTCCATCGCTTTCATGGCATCGCCCGTGCTCTTGCCCGGTGCGGCGTTACCCTGAATTTCGATGGAGGGTGCGCCGTTGTAGCGTTGTAGCTGGGGCGGACCATAGGTCCAGTTGCCTTTGGTAAATGCCGTCAACGGTACCATGTTGCCGGTCGAGCCGCGGACATACCATTTCGACAAGTCTTCAGGGTTCATCCGCGAGTCGGCATCCCCTTGCAGATAGACTTTCTTGATCCGGTTCTGGTCGATGAACTGATTGACGTAGGTGCCCCCCCACGCGGTCGAGATGGTGTTGTTGACATCGCCGATCGAGACACCGGTGGCACCGACCTGTGCATGGTTGACATCAAAGTTGTATTGCGGTGAGTCATCCAGTGCATTGGGACGCACGCCGGTCAGGATGCCTTTGTATTTCGGGTCGGTTGCCGCCATGCCGAGCAATTGATTGCGCGCGGCGATCAACTGGTCATGGCCCAAGCCCGCCTGATCCTCCAACTGCATGTCAAAGCCGTTAGCCACCCCGAGCTCAATCACCGCTGGCGGCGGGAAGGCAAAGATCATGGCGTCTTTAAACTGTGACAGGGCTTTCATGGCCCGTCCTGCCAGCGCGCCGACGGTCTGCGCAGGTCCGGGACGCTGTGACCAGTCTTTTAAGCGGACGAAGACGATCCCCATGTTTTGACCGGTCCCGGCGAAGCTGAAGCCTGCGACCGAGAACACACCCTGCACCGTATCTTTTTCCTGATTCAGGTAATAGTTCTCGACTTGGGTGATGGTCCGCATGGCGCGTTCCTGTGTCGCACCGGTGGGCAGCACGATCTGGGTAAACATGATGCCTTGGTCTTCATCCGGCAGGAATGACGATGGCAGACGCACGAACAGCAGGCCCAATACCAACAGGATCGCACCGTAGATGATGGTGTAGCGACCGCTCTTGGCGAGCATTTTGCCCACGGTACTCTGGTATTTTTCGCTGCCGCGATTAAAGGTGCGGTTAAACCAGCCGAAGAAACCGCCTTTCTCATGGTGATCCGGATCGGGTGCCTTCAGGATCGTGGCACACAGCGCCGGCGTCAGGATCAGGGCGGTGACCACCGACAGACCCATGGCTGAGATCAGCGTGACGGCAAACTGACGGTAAATCACGCCGGTTGAGCCACCGAAGAAGATCATTGGCACGAAGACCGCCGACAGTACGACGCCGATCCCGACCAGCGCACCAGTGATCTGATCCATGGAGTGGCGGGTGGCTTCTAGCGGTCCAAGCTTCTCCTCATGCATGACGCGTTCGACGTTTTCCACCACCACGATGGCGTCGTCGACGAGCAGACCGATGGCGAGCACCAGACCAAACATGGTCAGGGTATTGATCGAGTAACCAAAGAAATGCAGGATGCCGAAGGTGCCGAGCAGGACCACCGGTACCGCAATGGTCGGAATCAGGGTCGCACGGAAATTCTGCAGGAACAGGTACATGACCAGAAACACCAGCACGATGGCTTCGATCAGGGTCTCGATCACGTTTTTGATCGAGAGCTTGACCACGGGTGTCGTGTCATAAGGAATGACCACTTCGAGCCCTTTAGGGAAGGTGGCTTTGAGCTGATCCAGCTTGTCTTGTACTGCTTTGGCGGTATCCAGTGCATTGGCACCGGCCGCCAGCTTGATCGCGACCCCGGCGGCGGGATTGCGGTTGTAGCGGGCGACGGTCTCATAATTTTCACCGCCCAGCTCGACGCGGGCAACATCACCCAGATGAACCTCGGCACCGCCGCTTGCGGTCTTGAGCAGGATCTTGCGGAAGTCTTCAGGGGACTTCAGCAGGCTCTGGGTCGTGACGGTGGCATTCAGCTCCTGTCCTGCGACGGCAGGTGCACCGCCCAGCTGACCGGCCGACACTGAGGCGTTCTGTGCCTGAATGGCAGTGATGACGTCCGAGGTGGTGAGCTGGTAGTTATTCAGCTTGCCCGGGTCGAGCCAGATACGCATGGCGTACTGGGTCCCGAACACCTGAATATCGCCCACACCCTGCACGCGGCTCAACGGATCAATCACATGGCTGACGACATAGTCGGCGACCGCATAGCGGTCCATGCTGCCGTCGGTTGAGATGAAGCCCAACACCTGCATGAAGGTCCGGCCGGATTTATTCACCGTGACGCCGAGCTGCTGTACTGATTGCGGCAGTAGGGTGATCCCGGCTTGCAGTTTGTTCTGCACCTGAACCTGTGCGATGTCGGGGTTGGTCCCGGCTTTAAAGTACACAGTGACCGAGACCGCACCGCTCGATGAGCTGGTCGAGGACATGTAATACATGCCATCCAGACCTTTCATCTGCTGCTCGATGATCTGGGTGACGGTGTTCTCTACCGTCTGAGCCGAGGCACCGGGGTAGTTGGCGCTGATGGTGATGGTCGGCGGCGCGATACTGGGGTACTGCGCAACCGACATCCCGCGAATGGACAAGATCCCGCCCAGCATGACCAGAATGGCCAATACCCAGGCAAAGATGGGACGATCAATAAAAAAACGAGACATCTTGCCGCTCCTTATCCATGAGTCGCTTTACTGTCAGTGGCAGCCGGTTTGGCTGTGCTGACAGGAGCATTGGCGGAAGCGGGTGCATTTGGATCACTTTCGATGGCTTTGACTTTGGCACCGGGTTTGGCTTTTTGCAGGCCTTCGACGATCACACGTTCACCATCCTGCAGACCATCGGAGACGATCCACAGATTGCCTTGGGTACCGGCAAGCGTGATGGTGCGCGGGCTGACCGTACCATCGGGTCCGACCACCAGCACATTGGCATTGCCTTTGGGATCATGACTCACGGCCTGCTGCGGGAGCAGGATGCCGTCATGCACGACGCCTTGGGCAAGGCGGGCTTTGACATACATGCCGGGCAGCAGGGTGCCGGACGGGTTCGGGACGATGGCGCGCAGGATCACCGAGCCAGTGGTCTGATCGACGCTGGCATTGGAGAATTGCAGCTGTCCCTTGATTGGGTAGGTACTGCCGTCTTCAAGCGTGAGGGTAATGCTGGCGTTGTCGGATTTGCCCAGCGTGCCGGACTGGATTTGCTGGCGCAGTTTCAGCATATCGGCGCTGGACTGGCTGATGTTGACATACATCGGGTCCATCTGCTGGATGTTGACCAGTGCCGTGGTCTGATTGGCGACCACCAAGGCACCCGGCGTCACGCTCGACACGCCGCTTTGTCCTGTGATCGGCGAGCGCACAGTGGTGTAGGCGAGATTGATCTGGCTGCTCCGTAAAGAAGCCTCACTGGAGGCCAGATCCGCCTCAGACAGCGCGATCTGCTGGAAGGCATTATCATACTCAAGCTTACTCACGGCGTTGCTGGCGACCAATGCCTGATAGCGCTGACCGGTGACTTTGAGTGCGGCAAGGTTGGCTTTGTTGCGCTGCACGGCTGCGGCTGCGGCATCGACACTGGCCTGATAGGTCGCAGGATCAATCTGATACAGCGGCTGACCTGCTTTGACCAGAGCACCTTCAGTAAACAGACGCTTGATGATGATGCCGCCAACTTGCGGGATCACCGGCGACAGCTGATAGGCATTGGTGCGGCCTGCCAGCTCTACGGTCTTATCGACGGCACCGCGATGGGCGACAGCGACGATGACTTCGGGGGGCGGCATGGCACCGGGCGCACCACCAGCGGCTTGGGCGTCTTTTTTACCACAGCCCGCAAGGCTAAGGCTTAAGCTTGCGCTCATGACCACAACCAGCGGCCAGCGTACAGATGTCAGGGTATGCGTGGGTTGCAAAGCAAAATGTCGCAGTTTCATAACAACCTCTTGTAATCGTAAAGCGCTTTTATGGGTGGGTGTCGGTGGCTGCTCAAATGGGTGCCAAGAACGATCATACCTCGTTGGCGTATGCGGGAGTACCATGGGCTGTATCATGATGTTTTTGCCTGACGTGGCAGGCAAGACACAAACACCTCGTCCAAAAAACAGATTTGAACAAACAGATCCATGACAGGTACATGATAGTGCGAAAGCGTGTAGACAATTTGATGACGTATCAGGTACAGAGCACGCTGCTGAATCATGTCGTATGCGCAGGCTGGCAGCATGCGCAATCTGTCGCTACTCGCGATTCCCCCGAGGTGACACACCCGACCCAAGCGCTGATAAAGCTAAACTGAGCAGTTCTGTTTTGAAGAGTACTGCTTAGTACAAAACGGCGCAAGTGGTCTGTTCGGTTAAATTTCAAAACGTAACATTTTGTCGTGCTGATCAGCAAATTGTGTGTTTGCTGTCCTTGGATTTTATTGTGTCAATCATTACAGAATAAGTCAAATATTTCTTGCATCGGTGGCTTGTCATGCATGCTTTAGAGGAGCTGCTCGCCTTGATGGCATGGTGCATGTCGGTCGATATGACATGTGCCATGCCGGCGTGTGATCAATGTGCCGAGGTCGAATCGCGGGACGGTGCATCGCCGGGATCTGATGCGGCGGTTTGCGGTGCGCCATCGAGTGTGATGGGGTGTGTGGCTGCTGTATCCAGCGCGGCTGGGTTGGCTTTGGGTTGTACCGGTGTCGGCGGCAGTACAAAGTCGGTGGGCCGTGTCGACAGATGCCCCAGAATCAGCTCGCCGAGTGGAATCCACTGTTTAAAGGCGATCTGGCGCGATTTGAGCGCGACGAACAACGCCAGCGAGAAACTAACCAAGAGGTTGGTCATCCCGATCAAGAGTACACCTAAAAAAGACACCGCGACAGTACCGATGTCGATATTGGCACGCAAGGTATAGACCGACTGGGCGAAATTGACCGAGGCAAAGGCGATATGACGGATGTCGAGCGGCAGACCCAGAATATAGCCCAGTGTGCCCATGCTGCCGAGCATGACGCCAAACCAGAAATTACCCGCCAGCGCACCGAGATTGTTCTCAATATAGTTGGTGACTTTGTCGAGACGCACCGGCGATAGCCAGCGCAGCAGGGTCGGGTGCTGGCGCAGGCGGGCACCGACGCCGTGATAGACGGCGAGATTGTCATAGTAGCCTGCGATCAATCCCGACAGAAACAGACAGACCCCGGCAATGGCCGCATGCGGCACCGCCAGTGAGTGAAAGGGATTGATGTCATGCAGGAGGCCGACGGCTTTGGCGGGGGTCAGGAGCGGCTCAGGCAGCATCAGTTGCCAGAGAAAAGCAATCAGCGCCCCGACCGGCATGGCGACCGAGATATTGCCGATGATGGCGATGAACTGGGTGCGGATGATGTTGATGGTGAGGCGCGCCAGATCCGTGAGCTGATTCTGCTGGGCCTTACTGTCCTTGGTCTTGCTGTCTTTGTGGATGGTCGCGGCGATGGTGGCCGCGGTCATGGCGGGCTGCTTGGTCGCCACGGTAAAGTGCAGCACATGGATCAGCATGAAGCCGAACGAGTAGTTCATGCTTTGGGAGAAGGCTTTGACAATCGGCGCCAGAGTGAAGCGCCCGAGCAGGACCTTGATGGTCGCCATACAGGCGATGATGGCCCCTGCGCCCATGGCTGAGCGCAGCATCAGCAGATAGCCACGGCGGTTATCCGTCACATAGTGACCGCCGGTCTTGCTGGCGTGCTCGGTGACTTGCAGCGACAGCAGCTCGGTATGGGTCGAGATGAGCTTGCGGATACTGGCGTGGTTTTTCTTTTCTTCGGTGAGCAGCTTGATCGTCGTCAGCAGCGGCGATACGGCGTAGCTGATGTCCTTGGCAGCGGCACTGCGGTCACGACCCTGACTTGCTTCTGCCACATCGGCGGCAAGGAAGGGGATACGCTGAAAGCTGAGCAGCAGCTCAAACAGCAGCTCCATGCGGGTCAGGGTCTGGTCGATGCGCAGCATGAGATTGGTCAGGCGGATGCTGACGCCATAGCGTTTGGTGTTGCGGCGTACACGGTGCAGCACGGTCCGGCACTGCTCGATCATGACTTCGGCGGGGCGCTCATCGGGATAGACCGGTGATGTCGGCGCATCAGGTCCGGTGTAGGCCTGATCGGCATAGAGCGGCTGATAGTGCTCGGTGAACTGGATGATCTCGCGGTTCTGCGCCATGAACGGCGACTCAAACTCCTCGATGGAGGGATCGATGCGCAACAGCTCCGGCTCAAGTCCCATCGCTGCGACACGATAAGACAGCACCATCAGGGCATTCAGCAGGTAATGCTGGGCATCGTGCAGCAGCTCGGGATCGGGTGTGGCGGATGCCAGTCCCTGAATGAGGCGAAACCACTGGGCATCGCTGATATGCGCCAGCCACACTTCATCCGTGCTCTTGTAAAACACGGCGTTAAACAATCCCTCGATCCGGTAGTCGGCCTGCAGGGGTGGAATGACATGCCAGACCATCCGCTCCATGAGTGCGGAAAAAAAGCCTTCATTACCCAGAATGCCGATCTCGCTATAGAGCTGAGCAGGCGTATAGCTGCGCATCAGATTGAGCATGTATTGGGCCAGCACAGTGTAGCGCTGGGCATCCTGCGCCAGCAGGCCGAGCAGGACGTCAAAGCGTAGCTGTGTCTCATCAAGGTCACTGCTGGTCGCTGGACGTAATTGCTCGATCAGGTCGTAGAGCGGCTGGATCGACGGCTCAGGGCTCGTCATCTGCTGCGCCATGTCGTCGAGCAGCAGATACAGGGTTGCGCTCAGGTGATCCTGATCGGCACGCACCAGACGATGCGAAATCACCGCTAGGGTATTTTGGGTCATAGGGACTCGTTGTGGGTGCATGGCGGGAAGCGAGGTGCCGTGCACGGTTTAATCAATACAGGTCGACTGGTCCAAGGGACCCGAAAAAATGCTTAAAAAACACTGTAGAGGAATGCACCGGAACTGTCAGTAGTGCGATTCCGAATTTTTACAGAATAGAGGGGGTGAGGATGGGGTGGAAAATCAATATTCAGATTATTATATTGATTTATATATATTTTGTTGGGTAAGTGGGTTGTGGGGAGAATTTGTTACACGATTTGTCGTTGTATCGCCGTTGTTGCAGAGATCAGCGGGTTTTGTCAGTAAAGATGTCAGATCTGCAGAGATGTCGGCCATCTGGCGTGTGAGGCCGACATCGCCCGGTCAGGTGGTATGCATCGTTAAACGTCCTGCGGCTAACGATTATTTCAGCCGTTCGGCAGCCAGCACGGCCAGATCGATCAATGCCTGCTTGTAGATGGAGTCGGGCAGGGGGGCGAGCGCGGCAATGGCACGGGCGGTCTCTTCGCCGGCACGGGTATGGCAGTAGTCGAGTCCGCCACTGGTCTTGACCAGGTGAATGATCCGATCAAGGTCATCGAGTCCACCGGTCTGGATACTGCGGCGGATCATGGCCTGATCGTCACCACTGACACGCAGTAGCGTCGCGATGAGCGGCAGGGTGGGCTTGCCTTCGGCGAGGTCGTCACCGATGTTCTTGCCCAAGGTGGCGGCATCGGAGGTGTAGTCGAGGATATCGTCGATGATCTGGAAGGCATTACCGAAGTGCTCGGCATAGGTCTTGAGCGGTGCGCGTAAGTCTTCGGCGTCGCACAGCAGCGCAGCGCCTTCGGTCGCGAGCATAAACAGCCGCGAGGTCTTGCCATAGATGATTTGGAGGTAGTCGGCTTCGGTCGAGTCGGGATTGTGCTGATGCTGGAGTTGCAGCACTTCACCTTCGGCGATCTCGCAGGTGCCGCTCGACATGATGTGCAGCAGCTCCAAGTCTTTGAGGCTCACGAGCAGGTCAAAGGCGCGGGCGATCAGATAGTCGCCGACGAGCACGGCGGTGGGATTGTTCCATGTGGCATTGGCGGTCGGGCGGCCGCGGCGCAGGCCGGATTCATCTACGACATCGTCATGCACGAGCGTTGCGGTGTGCAGCATCTCGATGATGGCGGCGAATTTGAGGTGCTGATTGTCATGATGGGCTTCAGTCCCAAAGCCTGCGGCGCGGGCAGCGAGCAGGGACATCAGCGGGCGCATGCGTTTGCCGCCGGCTTCGACCACATAGCGGCTCACTTGCAGCACGAGCGGTACTTTGGAGTTGATCCCGGTCTGGATAAAGTGATCCATGGCGGTAAAGTCCGACGCCACAGGATGAAGGATCTGGTTAAACTCAGCCATGCTACACGCAACCTTATAGACCATCAGGCCAAAGCAGCCTGAATCAACGATCAAAAACGAGAAGATCAAAAATGAGATATCAATGGCTCCACATGCTAGCGGGGAGATGGGCGCGCCGCTACCCCAATGCAGGCAATTTCGGCTAAAAAAACGTAAAAAAGCAGACGGCTGGCGCGGGAGTGGTTGCGGATTAAACTTTCGATTAAATATTGAGCGGAAAATGCTGCGAATTTGCACACAAATCGCTTGTCCTGTCCGCGCAAAATCACTACAATGCGCGGTCTGATGATTTTGTATCAGCCCAGTGACGTTGGTCTGAAGCCCTGTACATGTGTACCGGCACCACGAACACGGGTTAGCGCGAGTATGTAAAATGAGTGCATATGCAGTAATTCAAAGCGGTGGCAAACAGCATCGCGTAACCGTTGGCGAGTACCTGAAAGTTGAACTGCTGCGTGCAGAAACTGGTGCAACGCTGACCGACGAAAACGTACTGATGGTTGTCGATGGTGACAACATCCAGATCGGTGCGCCAACTGTAGCCGGTGCTAAAGTGAGTTTTGAGATCCTGCGTCATGGCCGTCATGACAAGATCCGTATCGTTAAGCACCGTCGTCGTAAGCACTACCACAAAGAGCAAGGTCATCGCCAGTGGTTCACCGAAATCAAAATTACTGCTATTTCCCTGTAATTTTAGATTTTTAACGTTTAATTTAGCTTGAGGAGTTAATACTCATGGCACATAAAAAAGCTGGTGGATCAACCCGTAACGGTCGCGATTCCAATCCTAAGATGCTGGGTGTGAAAGTCTACGGCGGTCAAAAAATCGTTGCTGGCAACATCATCGTTCGTCAACGCGGTACTGAATTCCATGCCGGTACTAACGTTGGTATGGGCCGTGACCACACCCTGTTTGCAACTGCTGACTGTATCGTTCTCTTTTCAGTCAAAGGTGCTTTCGGTCGTCGCTACGTGATCGTTGATCAGGTCGAAGCCTAAGCCTTTGCGTTGTATCTGGCGCTATCTTGTGAGTTTAGCTGCCTGATACAAACATGAAAGAATCCGCCACTTGGCGGATTTTTTTATTGGGTTTATGCTGTGATCCAGTCTGGAAAATCCTTTGGCATCGGGTCGCAGGTCCGGGTCTATGCCAAGCGGGTGTAGAAACATGGATGGGAGATCGCAGCATGACTGAAGTCAAATATCCGGTGATTCTGGTGTTAACTGATCTGTCTGAGACGGTGGTTCGGGTTGAGCCGGGCCGTCAGGTGGTACTGGGTGAGGGTGATATCTTTGCACTGGTTGAGTCTTTTGCAAACGATATCACAGGGATCGCCGTGTGTAACCGACACGTCAATGAGGGCTTGATCGAAGCACTGCCCAATCTTGCGCGCATCGCTTGCTATGGCACGGATAAAGGCATGGTCGATATAGCGGCGGCTGAGGCGCACGGGATCGAGGTGACGTATACGCCCATGCATCATGGGTGATAAAAATCCGCCGATTGGCGGATTTTTATCAGATGACTTTAAGCAAGAGGATGGCGCGGCAGGTATTGTTGCAGGAACAGATTGCTCACATTGGGATTGCCCGTGCTGAGATCGCGTTGACTGGCAAAGGCCGCTTGCCATTGTCGATAGCGTTCAACCGTGACGAGTTCAGTCAGTGTCCGACGAGCCGCCTGTAGCTGTGATGGTGGCAGAAAGTGATACACACGGTGAGATATCCGGTTGCCGCCGAGCATGGTCACATGTTCGTTAATCGCATGACGGTTGCTAGCCCAACTGACACTCGGATAGGGCACTTGTGGATAACAAAAATCCAGTGTCGATGGTTCTGGGCGTAGGCGGTCCGAGTAGATCACCTCATAAGCACCCGTGAGCCAGATAAATAACTGGGCCTGCCAATGCGGACAGTCGATGGCAGCTACGGAGTCGAGCCACGGTCCGATCTGGGTTGGGTGTAAGTATTTCAGGCAAAAGAACATACTGGCAGAGAAATCGCCGCTGGTATGCTGCCAGTAGAGCTCTGGGCGTCGATGGCTGCAATAGTCATGCAGTATGGTGCCATGGATGACCCGATCCTGTTGCCAAAACGCGGGGTCCATCAAGACTTGCCCAAGCGTGTTCAACAGGTCAGTCATGAAATCGGGATAGGGCTCTTGATCATCGATTTCAGGGTAAGTGGCCATCACGCCACTGATCTGATGTTCCAGTAAATAATGAACATATTGCTCATGGCTGCGCGAGATGCTGTGGACCAGCAGATAATGAAACCACTCATCCCATTCGGGCCTGTAGCCAAAGCACTGCGGCCCGCTGACGGCTTCATCCAGGACCTTTTGAATTTGATTAAGCGGGACTTGCGGTAAGTCCCCCATGAGTTCGTGAAAGAAGCGGCGTTTTTCACTCATAAACCACGCTTCGCCCATGGCGCGCTTGGGGCGGGGAAAGTGAGATTTTAGGCGTGACAATGCCGCCTGATCAGGGCCGTGACCGGGAGTCCATACAAAATTTTCCATAGATAGAAAAGAAACGCGCAAAGGCGTTAGAGAAGGGAGCGCTCAGTTTAGCAAAAAATATGACTGATTTCAGTGCGCTGATCTGTGTCCCCAGCACCGAATCGCTGTGCTCGGGGATGAATGATCAAAAACAGCTTAGGGGTGTTTATGAGGCGTAGCCGTGTCCTGCATATCCTGCTCCTCTGCGCCGGTCGGATATTTGGCCGTGAGATCCGCGTGTGCATAGAGTGGGGCACAGATAGCGAGCATCATCGCAAACGCTGGTTTGAGAGTCATGGAGGGGCCTGATTTTGCATCATGTGATGATCCGTGATCTTATCCTAAGACCATGACATCTCAAAATAATCACAGATGGTTGTTGCAAATCAACAAACCCTTTACAAAGCCTACCGAAACCATCTAGTCAGTCGACTTGCGCACGCGGTATGGTGTTTTGAATGCATTCTATGGAGCGTGCTCTGATGGCAACGGTCGAAAATCCTGTGATTCTGGTGCTGGGTGATTTATCCGAAGTCGTGACCCGCTTTGAGGCCAATTATCGTGTCGTAGTCGGTGAGGACGATGTGCCGTCGCAGATCGCATCGTTTGCCGAGGAGGTCGCGGTGATCGCTGTGCGCGGTCGTGCAGTCAATAACGCGCTGATCGCCAGTCTGCCCAACCTTGCCCTGATTGCCTGCTATGGTGTGGGCTATGACCAGATCGATGTCGCAGCCGCGACAGCCCGTGGCATCATCGTCACCAATACCCCCGACATCCTGACCGATGAGGTGGCGGACTTTACGGTTGGACTCGTGCTGGCGACCCTGCGGCAGATCCCGCAGGCGGATCGTTATCTGCGCTCAGGCGAGTGGGTCAATCATGCCTATCCGCTCTCGACGTCACTGCGCAACCGCAAGGTCGGGATCTTGGGGCTGGGGCGCATCGGACAGGCCATCGCCCAGCGCCTCGCGGCCTTTGAGGTGCCGATCCACTACCATAACCGGCATAAAGTGGATGTGCCCTATACCTATCAGCCGGATCTGCTGGCATTGGCGACAGCGGTGGATGTGCTGATCGTCACGGTGCCGGGTGGGGAGGCGACGTTGCATCTGGTGAATGCAGAGGTGCTGCTCGCGCTGGGGGTGAATGGGATTCTGATCAATGTGTCGCGGGGCTCGGTGGTGGATCAGATAGCGTTGATCGAGGCGCTACAGCACGAGACGATTCTGGCTGCGGGTCTGGATGTGTATGCCCATGAACCCAAGGTGCCCGAGGCGCTGCTGGCATTCCCCAATACGGTCCTGACTCCGCATATTGCCTCCGGTACGGTGTATACCCGCACGCGCATGATGGCGCTCCTGCTGGATAATCTGACAGCGTGGCTGGATGAGGGCAAGGTCCTGACACCAGTACAGTAGACTGCGGCTGTCAGGTGAGTGACACATTCAAGGGGCTGTTTCGTTGTTCAGATTCAGGCTTAAACAAAAAAATCCGCACAAAGGCGGATTTTTTGATTTAAAGAAGGAGTGATTATTTCTTGTCAGTGCCGTAGAGCGGGGAACGTGGACCATAGAGCAGACCCGTGGACGATGCGGGTGAGAGTAGGCGCTGACTCGTCATCTGGGCGATTGGATAGCCACTATCGCCGACACTGTGGATTAACTGCTTGACCACGGCAGCCACGAGGATGCCAGCGATGCCGCCGCCATTGTTCTGGCCTTCGGCACTGGAGGCGGTTGCCTGACCTTTCCACAGCGATACCCCTGTGCGGGCATCTACCAGCTCGGCTTTGGCTGTCACGATCACGTTGGACTGGATGACCATATAGACCGATCCGTATTTCTCAACGCTGATATACAGCACCGAGTCGGCACCAAAGATCTGCTGTAGCTTGGGCAGTGGCGTCTGACGGATATCGCCGGGATTTTGCAGGCCGTTTTCTTTAAAGGTTTTTTCGACGACAGCGACAGGGAATACATAGTAGCCCGCTTCTGCCAGTGGTGCGGTGACGGTAGACAGGACGCTGTAGCTCGCGCGGACGTCGGTGCTGTTATTCACAGGTGGCAGGACCAGGATGGATTTGGGATGTGCCTGCCGGAAAGCGGTGTAATCCGCTGCAGGCTTGGTCGCACAGCCACTCAGCAGTGTCGTTGCGGTCAGCAGCGCAAGCGCGATTTTTTTCATTGCGTGACTCCGGTTTTGGGCTGCAGTTGTTGCATGAGCAGATCCATATAGGTGCCTGACTCGGGGTATTGCTCTTTTTCCAGCTCGAACTGCTGCTGGGCATTGTCTTTTTTGCCGGTTAAGGCATAGAGATAGCCGAGCTGGGCATGGAAGCCGGGAGGCACGGGTCTGTTGGCGGCATTGGCTTTTACGGCATCCGCTTCGAGTTTTTCGATCTGGCTATCATTCGGATATTTTTCCGGCGTGACATACGCGCCGTGGATCTGGTCCTGATAGCTGCCCCAGTAGTACAGTGGCTTGGGGGCACAGCCGGTGACGAGCACTGCGGTGAGCCCCATGCAAAGGGTATTTAAGGTTTTCAAAGTGATCTTCCGTGAAATCAGTTGGCGGGTTTAAACGTACCGTTGTCGATGTCGGCAACCAGTTTATTGACGGCATCGCGTATCGCAAGATCCAGCACTTTGCCATTTAAGGTCGAATCGTAGCTGGCAGTACCGCCAAAGCCGATGATCTCGCGATTGCTCAGAGAAAACTCGCCAGCCCCTTGGGTCGAATAGGCGACTTGCGAGGTCTGGGGATTCACAATATTGAGCGTGACCTTGGCGTAGGCGATCTGGGCTTTGCCATGACCTAAAATGCCGAAGAGCTGTTCGTCGCCGACTTCTTTGCGGCCAAACTCGGTCACATCACCGGTGATAATCAGGTTGGCTGCCTTGACGGATTGCGTGCCGCCAGCAAAAGCCATTTCTTGCTTGGCCTCAGCCAGATTTTCGCGGTCCAGGACATCGAAGTGTCTGGATTGCTGCAGATGGGCCTTGAGGATGGTCTTGGCCTGACTACCCAACCGGTCTGTGGTGTCGGCAAAGATACCGGTCATATAAGCCGAGTGATTATCAAATTTGCCAATCGAGACCGCAGTACGTGGACCTGCATAGTTGGATACGGCGGCAGCAACTTGAGGCGTAGCCACCACGCGCGAACTTTCGGTTGCGCATCCACCCAGTGCGGCAGCGGAGATCGCAGTCAGAACAAGCAATTTTTTCACGATAGATGGTCCTGGTGTTGTGGATAAATTCCAGTGAATTCTTCTAACTAAAAAGAACATATTTGATACGGAAGTCTATCCTAATGGGCTTTTTAAGTGGAGATCCCTTTGAACAAATTTATGACCTTGATGGACTTATGGTGGATGGACAGTCAGGCTGTATCCGAAAACGGTTAAGGATCTATCATTCATCAGGGTCTTGCGTTGGCTTCTGGTAATGCCTGTAGACAACCGTGAGGCTTGTCGACATGATGGCGGGCCGCATGGCGGGTGAATTACTTTGAAGATCAGGGGATGATAACAATGAAGCAGGTCAGTATGCGTGAACTGATGGTGGGTTTGAGTGTGGCACTGTCGGTCTCTGCATGTGCGGATCCACATCAGGTGAAGATGCATGAATCACATGAGCATGCGGTGACCAGCAATGAGATCTCGGTCAAGGCGCTGGGCGCGAAGGGTGATGGGCAGAGCGATGATACGCCGGCCTTTGTCGTTGCGATTCGTCAGGCCGCCAGTCAGAACGCCACGGTTTATATTCCGGCGGGTGTCTATATGCTGAACAAAATCAGCTTACCGTCGCATACCCATCTGCGTGGGGATGGTGCCGCTTCGGTCCTAAAGCCAATGCAAGATGGTGCGCCGGATCTGCTGGATGCGGTGAGCTATAGTCCTACGGCAGAGGTATCGGATATCAGTCTGCGACAGCTGCGCTTTCAGGGTAATGCGGTCGGTGCCGGGTTTAATGAATTTAGCCCGTTGCTGCGCCTGATGGGCGTCCAGCATGTCAGTATTGATCAGTGCCAGTTTGTCGGCTTTCGCGGCGACGGGATTTATCTCGGTGCACAGCGGCAGGGCGCGTATGTACAGCATAACCGCGACATCACGATCCGCAATTCGACTTTTGATGGGGTGAATCATCAGAACCGCAATGCCATCAGTGTGATCGACGGGGAAAACATGCTGATCGAGCATAATACCTTTATGCATACCAGTCGGGCGGATATGCCGGGGGCGATTGACTTTGAGCCGAATCATCAGGGCTTTGAGGTGGTGCGTAATATCCGCATCCAGCACAATCGTTTTAGCGATATTGGCGGTAATTCCGGTGCGATCGTCTTTACCGTGCATGCCAAGGACGTCGAGGTGCCGCCGACGGGTCTGGTGGTGAGTGATAACCAGATCGAGGGTGCAGGGACGGGGATCTATGTCGGCTATTCGCGCATGGACGACAAGGTGCAGAAGCCCGTCACGGTGGATATCAAGCTTGATCGTAATACCATGAGTAACGTCAAGACACCGCTTAAGACTTACAATCTCCAGCCGAATAGCATCCCCGGCGCGAACTTCTAAGTCGCTTCTGACACAGCGGTTCTGGTGAAAAAAAGCGCATAGACGACTACCGTATATGCGCTTTTTTATTCGGTCATGGTGTTGACGGGTTTTGGGGTTAGGCGACTTCAGCCAGTGCGGCCTCGCGGACGGCTTTGAGGTTCAGGTCGGGGTTGCACAGCTCGATGAACTTATAGGCAAAGCCACGCAGCACATGGTTACGCCGTACCGCGATCAGGGTGGTGTTGTCGCCAAAGAGCGAGGTCTCCAACTGCTGCAGACGGCGATCACGATCCGGGTCAAAGGCAATCGAGGCCACGATGCCGACACCCATGCCGAGCTCGACATAGGTCTTGATCACGTCGGCATCTAGTGCCGACATCACCACATCGGGCGTCAGATGGGCTTGCTTGAAGGTATCGTCGATCTTGGCGCGTCCGGTAAAGCCACCATGATAGGTGATCAGCGGCCATTTGGTCAGATCAGCCAGCGTGATGGTCTGCTGCTGGGTCAGCGCGTGGCCTTGTGGCACGATCAGGCTGTGCTGCCAGTGGTAGTAGGGAAAGGCCACCAGCTGATGATGATTGGTCAGCGATTCGGTGGCGATGCCGATATCGGCGTCTCCCTGTGCCAGCATCTCGGCGATTTCAACCGGGCTGGCCTGCTGCAGCACGAGGTGCACCTTGGGAAAGAGCTGCTTAAAGCGGGCCACGATCGGCGGCAGCACATAGCGCGCCTGCGTGTGGGTGGTCGCGATGACCAGTTCGCCTTCGTTGGTGGCGGTAAAGTCGGAGGAGAGACGCTTGATGTTGTCGGCGTCGATCAGCATGCGGTCCACGATGCCGGCGAGTGCCTGACCGGGCTCGGTCAGACCCAGCAGGCGTTTGCCTTTACGGACGAAGAGCTGCACGCCGAGTTCGTCTTCGAGGTCCTTGATGTGTTTACTCACACCGGACTGAGAGGTGTAGAGGGCGGCGGCGGCTTCGGTCAGATTGTATTTCTGACGGATCGTTTCGCGGATGATGCGCAGTTGCTGAAAATTCATGGATGTCAATCTCAAAGGTCCGGCGACAGGATTTATCTCATCTCACTACAGCCCGCGCTGACCGCATCCGCGTCCTTCAGGGGAATCTGTTTATGAGTAAATAAACCGCTGTACGCAAATTCATATTCAATATAAGCATAAGATACCTGTATTGCATATGCTGTGCTGTAATCATTTATGGATTACTTAGCACTTTTATTCATAATGAAATGCGTGATCAATGCAACTGTAGACCTCGGCGGACGTGATCGTCACACCCGCCGAGACTGTCTCTGTGCTTAGCCTGTGGTACCTGTGGCGCTACGATCCTCAAACACATGCAGATGTTTGGCACTGATCCAGACCTGCTGCTGCGGCTGTAGGTTGAGCAGCTTGAGCTCCTCAGGCTTCAGCGAGATCTCCAGCACTTGCCCGCGTGGATCAGCGACTTCGACATGGGTGTGACCGGCGATCCAGACTTCGCGCAGCACGGTGGCTGGCAGTGCGTGGGCGCCTTGAGGCTGGGTCTGAATCGCAAGCTCATGTGGACGGGCAAAGGCAATGACATTGCCGGGCTGATAGGAGGCGGGCAAGGCCAGTTGCTGCTCTTGGATATGTAAGGCTTCGCCATGGATGCGACCTTCAAAGCGGTTGGCCTGACCGAGAAAGTCAAACACAAACGGCGAGGCGGGCTGCTCATAGACTTCGCGTGGGCTGCCAATCTGCTCGATGCGGCCCTGATTCATCACCACGATCTGATCGGCGACTTCGAGTGCCTCCTCCTGATCGTGGGTGACGAAGATCGAGGTGATATGCAGCTCGTCATGCAGGGTACGCAGCCAGCGGCGCAGCTCCTTGCGCACCTTGGCATCCAGCGCACCAAATGGCTCATCCAGTAGCAATACGCGCGGCTCGACCGCCAAAGCGCGCGCAAGTGCGATACGTTGGCGCTGACCGCCCGAGAGCTGGGCCGGGAAACGATTGGCGAGGAAGCCGAGCTGCACCAGATCCAGCAGTTGCGAGACGCGGCGCTTGATCTCGGTCTCATTGGGTCGGGTCTTGCGCGGGCGCACGCGCAGGCCGAAGGCGATGTTGTCAAATACGGTCATGTGACGAAACAGCGCGTAGTGCTGAAAGACAAAGCCCACCTGACGCTGGCGCACATGGGTGGTGGTGGCGTCTTCGCCTTCGAGCAGGACCTGACCGTGGTCAGCGTTCTCCAAGCCCGCGATGATGCGCAAGAGGCTCGTCTTGCCGCAGCCGGAAGGTCCCAAAAGGGCGACCAGTTCGCCTTCGGGAAAGTCGAGGGTGATGTCTTTTAAGGCGTGGAAATCGCCGAAGAATTTATCAATGTTTTTAACTTGAATGCTCATGCTATATAACCCTTCAAATGCGTGAAATCAGATATGTAAAATCAGTGGCCTGACTCAGGCGTTAATCTTTTTTGCTGGCGCGGCTGACACGGCCTTCGACCCAGGTCTTGATCACGAGGGTGATCAGGGCGAGGAAGGCGAGCAGGGATGCGGCCGCAAAGGCCCCGCTGAAGTTGTATTCGTTGTAGAGAATCTCGACTTGCAGTGGCAGGGTGGTGGTCTCGCCGCGCACATGACCTGACACCACGGATACGGCACCAAACTCACCCATGGCGCGGGCATTACACAGGATCACGCCGTAGAGCAGACCCCACTTGATGTTGGGCAGGGTCACATGCCAGAAGGTCTGCCAGCCGCTGGCGCCCAGCACGATGGCGGCTTCCTCCTCCTCGCTGCCTTGCGCCTGCATGAGCGGGATCAGCTCGCGGGCGATAAAGGGAAAGGTCACGAAAATGGTCGCCAAAATGATCCCCAGCGGCGTATAGATGACCTTAAAGTCGATATCGGAGAGCCAATTGCCGAGCCAGCCATGTGTGCCGAACACCAGTACCAGCATCAGACCCGCCACGACGGGCGAGACCGAAAACGGCAAGTCGATCAGCGTGATCAGAAAGGCTTTGCCACGAAACTGAAACTTGGCAATCGCCCATGCAGCAGCCACGCCAAACACGAGATTGAGCGGTACCGCCACGATGGCGGTGATCAGGGTCAGCTTGACCGCAAACAGCGTGTCGGGGTCGGCTAAGGATGTGACATAGGTGTCCCAGCCTTTTTTAAACGCTTCGGCAAACACCAGCGCCAGCGGCAGCAGCAGGCACGCGGCAAAAAACACCAGACTGATGGTCAGGATGGTGGCGCGCAGCCAGCCCGCTTCGCGGGTGGCGTCGCTTTTTTCTAGTCGGCGGGCCAGATCTTGGCCGGGAAGGGTGGTACTGATACTCATGGCAGCTACTCAGAAAAACGATGATTCAGCAAAGAAGTCATTCAGCAAAATTCGAGAATACGTGTGTCATGGGTCAGCTCTTAGTGCGCGACCCGACCGGTTTTTTTGGTGGCCCAGTTCTGCAGCAGATTGATCAGAAAGAGCAGCACAAAGGAGATGATCAGCATGATGGCAGCGATCACCGTGGCACCGACATAGTCGTATTCCTCAAGGCGCGATACGATCAAGAGCGGCGTGATCTCGGTCTTAAACGGAATATTGCCCGCGATGAAGATCACCGAGCCGTATTCACCGACCGCACGCGCAAAGGCCAGCGCAAAGCCGGTCAGCAGTGCCGGAAACAGCACGGGCAGGATCACGCGCCAGATGGTCTGCCAGCGGCTTGCGCCCAAGGCACTGGCGGCTTCCTCCAGCTCCACCTCAAGGTCCGCCAGCACCGGCTGCACCGTGCGCACCACAAAAGGCAGACCGATAAAGATCAGCGCCAACGTCACCCCGATGCGGGTATAGGCGATCTTGATGTCATAGTGGTCAAACCACTGACCGATCCAGCCATTGCTGGCGTACAGTGTGGTGAGGGCAATACCGGCGACGGCGGTTGGCAGCGCGAAAGGCAGGTCGATCAGCGCATCGACGATGCGTTTGCCCGGAAAAGAGTAGCGCACCAGTGACCATGCCAGCAGCAGGCCGAACACGACATTCACCAGTGCTGCAAACAAGGACGCACCAAAGCTCAGTAGAAAGGAATCCTGAATGCGCTGGGAATGCAGAATTGCCAGCAGATCGGCGCTGGAGATCCCAGCAGCTTTAATAAAGACCGCTGATAGCGGAATCAGGACCACCAAAGACAGATAAACAATGGTAAAGCCTAGGGATAGACCGAATCCCGGTAATACACGTGCGCGGCTCATGACACCCCTCGTTGCTTGATATGTTGTTGTTTAAATCGTTCTAATAGTGAATGCTGATCCGCCTCGATGAAGGCGGGTGTATTGGCGGCTGGCTGCCCCGAGGTTGACTGATTAGACTGTGGATAAGCCTCGTGCAGCAGCCCTTCGATGGTGGCGGAGGCCGCCGCCGGTATCGCGGTGTGCGGCGCCGTATCGGGCGCGGCATGTGCGCCTGCTTTGGCCGCGGGCTTAGGCGCAACGCCATGGCGGACTGCAAGCTGGCGTACCGCGAGTGAGCTGCGCTGCAAGGCATGGATCTCTGAGATCACTTGCGGCCATGCACCAAAGCCCGACGCGACATTGATATGCCCGACATCGCCCAGATCGATGAGCTTGGCCCCCCAGCGCGTGGCCCAGAACGACGCATCTTCAAACGACAGCCATGGATCGGTACGGCTTGCGATCAGACGGATCGGCAGGCCCAGAGGCGCACGTGGCAGGATGCGGCTTAAGAGCGCCGGTGGATGAGCACCGCCTATTTCCGTCTCGGCAACTGTGCCACGCACGCCGGGGGCAAAGCCTTTGAGGGTAAAGCGCTCCGGTGATGCGGGTGCAACGAGCAAGACACCAGCGACTTTATTGGCGAGCACGCGACTAAACAGCGCCGACATGGTGACGAGACAGCCAAAGCTGTGCGCGACGATCCAGACCGGCTCCTCGGCATCCAGCAGTGCCTGATCCAGTGGCTGGCGCCATGTGTGTAGCACAGGCTGATCCCAATGTGTCTGCTCAATACGGCGGGTATCGGGCAGTTGGGTCTCAAGCCAGCTTTGCCAGTGGGTCGGCTCACTGCCGCCTACGCCGGGCACAATCAGAATCGTCATGTCGGTGGCCTCGCATTCATCTTTGGCGATGGCTTTATCGGCGTCAGGTTGCCAGTAAAAAAGCCAGTGTATTTAAGGTAAAAAAAGGTTTAACCGGACGAAGTGTTAAACCTTATAAGCAGGGAACGCTTTAACATCATCACGCTCAATCACCGTCATGGACTGACATCACGGTGATCTGCGCAAGATCTTGGGTCATGCCTTATTTGGCACCATTGGCTGCCACGATCTGGTCAAAGACACCGCCATCGGCAAAGTGGACTTTCTGTGCCTGAGCCCAGCCGCCAAATTGCTGATTGATGGTAAACAGCTTGACCGGGGCAAAGGTGCTGGCATAGTGCGCAGCGACGGCTTTGTCACGTGGACGGTAAAAGTTCTTGGCGGCGATTTCCTGACCGACCGGGGTGTACAGGTAGTTCAGATAAGCGGTCGCAAGGGCGCGAGTCCCGTGTTTGTCGACGTTCTTGTCCACGACAGCGACCGGTGGCTCAGCCAGAATCGACTTGCTCGGGGTGATGATCTGGAATTTATCACCGGCCTCACGTACGGCGAGGTAGGCTTCGTTTTCCCAAGCGATCAGCACGTCACCCTGTCCACGCTCGACGAAGGTCGTGGTGGCACCGCGAGAGCCCGAATCCAGCACTTTGGTGTGTGCGTAGATCTGCTGCACGAAGTTGCGGGCGCTGGTCTCGCTACCGCCGGGCAGTTGCTTGGCCCAGCCCCATGCCGCCAGATAGTTCCAGCGTGCGCCGCCCGAGGTCTTCGGATTTGGCGTCACGATTTCAACACCGGGTTTGACCAGGTCCGCCCAGTCATGGATGTTCTTGGGATTGCCTTTACGCACGAGGAAGACGATGGTCGAGGTATAAGGCGTCGAGTTGTCCGGCAGACGGGCTTGCCAGTTCTTGGGCAGCAGGTTGCCTTTATCGGCGATTTCGTCGATGTCATAGGCCAGCGCCAGAGTCACCACGTCGGCATCCAGACCGTCGATCACGGCACGCGCCTGCTTGCCGGAGCCGCCATGGGACTGCTTGATGGTGACGGTCTGATGGGTCTTGTCCTGCCAGTATTTGACAAAGGAGGCATTGAACGCATCGTACAGCTCACGGGTTGGATCGTAAGAGACGTTCAGAAGTTCATTGGGACCGGCAGCATGCGCGGCTGCGCCGACAGCCAGACTGACGGCCAGAAGGCCTAAACGAAACTGATGACGAATCGACATGGTGGTAACCCCCTCATTCAAGAAAAAGACAACTAAAATTCACAATGTCTGCGTATGGTAGAGCGTTGTTATATGCAAACAAACGATTTAAAAATTGATTACTTATACGTAAAAAAGATATATGCATTCACGCTAAAGGGCCAAAGCCGATGGCTGGCATAAAATAAATTCCGCCAAGTAAAGCGCCTGACTTATAATGCGCGGTTAATCAAGCGGCGATCGGGTCGTGTCTGGCAGGGTGGTTGTATCGCGGTCGCTGATGGCTGTGTTGATGCCCTGTCGTCATGTCCCTGCCCTGATGTTCTCCATGTCTGGATCACGATTGTGGAGACGAGCCGCTTGTTGCTGAGTTTGCTTTTTTTTAAGCCCGCTTTATTTGAGTCTGCTTTTTTTGAGAATGCTATGAGACGTACCCAGCGCGACCGCCTGCGCGCACAACCTGACCTGACGTTTAACGTCGAAAGCCTGTCCCATGAAGGTCGGGGAATCAGCCACTATGGCGCTGCCCCGACGGATCGTCAGGAAGGCCATCCGGCGGATAAGCTGGGTAAGAAAGTCTTTATCTCCTTCGCCCTGCCGGGTGAGACGGTGACGGCCAAAGTCTATTACGGGCACAAGAAATACGAAGAAGCCGACGCGCTGACCATCGAAAATCCTTCCCCGGACCGTGTCACGCCGATTTGTCCGCATTTTGAGCTGTGCGGCGGCTGCAGCCTGCAGCACTGGTCGCCGGATGCGCAAGTTGCCTTTAAACAAAGCGTGCTGCGCGATCATTTCCAACACTTTGGCGGGCTTGAACCCAAGACTTGGCTGCCGCCGCTGCGTTCGACGCAGAGCGACTACCGACGTAAGGCGCGCCTTGGTGTGCGCTATGTGATCAAGAAAGAAGCCATGCTGGTGGGCTTTCGTGAGCGCAAGAGCAACTTTCTCGCGGAGCTGTCGACCTGCCGCGTACTGGATGCGCAAATCGGTGAACGGATTGAGGATTTAAAGACGGTCCTCGGCGGTCTTGCCGGACGTGAGAGTATTGCCCAACTGGAAATGGCAGTGGGCGATGCGCATGAAGATGGCAGCGTGGCGATGATCGTGCGTCATCTCAAGCCGCTGATTGAGAGCGACGTGGCGACGCTTTTGAGCTTTGCCCGTGGACTTGGCTGGCAGTTGTACCTGCAGCCCGGTGGCTATGAGACGGTGCATCGCATCGATAAGCCCGATGGCGCAATGCGGCTGCATTATGAGCTGCCGGATTTTGGTGTGAAATTTGCATTTTCGCCCCTTGATTTTACGCAGGTCAATCGCGATATCAATCGCCAGATGGTGACCTTGGCGTGCGATTTGCTTGATCTTAAGGCTGGTGAGCGGGTACTGGATCTGTTTTGCGGCTTGGGCAACTTCTCGTTGCCACTGGCGAAGCGGGTTGGACCGACTGGTCAGGTGATTGCGGTCGAGGGCAGTGCCGAGATGGTCGAGCGCGGTGGTGAAAATGCCGCATCGAATGGCCTCGCCAATGTGCAGTTTTATGCACAGGATCTGACCAAAGATTTTTCGCACCAGCCATGGGCATCGAGCGGTTTTGATGCGCTGTTGATTGATCCGCCGCGTACCGGGGCTGAAGAGGTGATGCATTATTTGCCCCGCTTTAAGGCGTCGCGAATTGTTTATGTCTCGTGTAATCCGGCCACGCTGGCACGCGATGCGGGTATACTGATTGCTGCCGGATATGAGATGCGCTCGGCAGGTGTGATGGATATGTTTACCCATACCAGTCACGTCGAGTCGATTGCGCTGTTTGTCAAAGTGTAATGTCAACTGGTAGATATTACATATCTATGTAGCTGAAAATGTAAATAAAATTCAGCTGCATCATGATATGATCCTGCCCGTCTGATGGATATGTGATGCACCCGTCCAAGGGAAGTTGGGGGGCGTGTGTTCAGGCCTGTGATCTTGGGCTTGAGGTTGGCGTAGGCCAGTGTGAGTCGCACGCGTTGGCAAGGGGTTGAGATGGTCAAAATACGCGAAGATTTGCCACGAAGAATGGATGACGCTGCACTGGTCGCTGGTGCGGTGCATCAGATCCATGAAGATGCCGATGTCGATCTGGATAGCTGGCTGGATCGACTGTCCAGACAGCTCTCACCAGAGTCCGTTGCCCAGATGCGCAAGGCCTGCGAGTTGCTTGCCGAGCGCTCAACCATCGCGGACCCCACCCGTTTTGAACAACGCTCCAATGCCTATCAGGCCGGTGTCGGGATGGCTGACATCCTCTTGCACCTGCGCGTCGACGACGAGACGCTGGTCGCGGCAGTGCTGTTCCGGGGTGTGCGTCAGAAGCTGCTGTCGATTGAAGAGGTTGGCAAATACTTTGGCCCGGACATTCAGGCCCTGATCAAAAGCGCCCTCGATATGGGTCGTCTCTCCGAGCTGATCGAGCAGAACCGCCGTCTCGAAGATCATTTTGAAAACAACCAGCGTGAGCACCTGTCAGGCATCTACAAGATGCTGATTTCGGTGACCGAAGACGTGCGCGTGGTCTTGATCAAGCTGGCTGAGCGGACCTTTGCTGTACGCGAACTGTCGCATGCCTCGCGTGAGCGTCAGGAGCGTGTGGCCCGCGAAATTCTCACCATCTATTCGCCGCTGGCGCACCGCCTCGGGATCGCCCAGCTCAAGTGGGAGCTGGAAGATCTGGCGTTCCGCTATCTGTCGCCTGAGCGCTACAAAGAAATCGCCACGCTCTTGAGCGAAAAACGTCTGGAGCGTGAGCAATACATACAGGCCATGACGCAGAAGCTGCGCGACGCCCTGCATATGCAAGGCATCAAGGCCGAAGTCACGGGTCGCGTCAAGCATATCTACTCCATCTATCGCAAGATGAAGAGCAAGCAGCTCAGCTTTGATCAGCTGTATGACATCCGCGCCCTGCGCGTGCTGGTGGATAATATCCCGGACTGCTACCACGCCTTGGGTGTGGCGCACCAGATGTGGCGGCATATCCCGGATCAGTTCGACGACTACATCACCAATCCCAAAGCCAATGGCTACCGGTCGCTGCATACTGCGGTGCTGGCTGAAAACAAGTCGCTAGAGGTGCAGATCCGCACACAGGAAATGCACAGCGAAGCTGAACTGGGCGTGTGTGCGCACTTCAATTACAAAGAAGGCACCCATAAAGAAGGCGGAAAGTCTAACCGCGATGTGAACTTCAATCACAAGCTGCACTCTCTGCGCAGCGTGCTGGAACATTATCAGGACAACAAAAGCCGGGGCCTGCGCGTCGGTAAAGCCGATAAGGCCTCGGATCTGGAGGGCATGGACGAAGACGAAATCGTTCCGCTCAACGACTGGGGCGAGTTTGAGAAGATCTATGTCTTCAGCCGCGATGGAGACATCAAAGAGCTACCCAAAGACGCGACCGTACTCGACTTCGCTTACCATGTGCATACACAGGTCGGTAACCATTGCTACGCTGCGCGCGTCAATCAGCGCTTCGTGCCCCTGACCTACAAGCTGAAAACCGGCGAACAGGTCGAGATCCTAACCAAGAAAGACCGCGATCCAAGCCGCGACTGGCTGGTCAGCTCGCTGGGCTACCTGAAGACCACCCATGCGCGGGATAAACTGCGCTACTGGTTCCGCCAGCAGGACCGCAGCAAGAACCTCGAGATCGGTCGCGAGACGCTGGCTAAAGAGCTGTCGCGTCTGGCGATCCATCCCAAGAGCATTGATCTTGCTGACTATGCCAAGACCTTTAATGTCAAAAGCGGTGATGACATCCTGATCGGGCTGGTGACCGGCGATATCGGCTTGCATCAGCTGATGAACCAGATCAACAAGCAGATGCAGCCGGACGATGAACTGCCTGAGCTGGTACTCAAGCCCGCCATCAATCCGCGTGCCAGCCGCACGCTGTCGCAGCATGGCATCCTGATCGATGGTCTGGATAATGTCGAGCTGCATCTGGCACAGTGCTGTCAGCCGGTGCATGGTGAGGCCATCGCAGGCTATATCACCCAGCATCGTGGCGTCAGTATCCATAATTTGCACTGCCCCGAATATGCCCGTCTGATTCAGCAGGACCCCGGACGTGCAGTCGAAGCTGGCTGGGAAATGCAGCCGACTCAGGGCCAGATCGTGCAGATCGCGATTGAAGCCTATGACCGTCGTGGGTTGCTTAAGGATCTGACCTCGGTCATCTTCTCCGACCAGATCAATATCCAGCAGGTGAATACCATCACCGAGAGCAATGGCATGGCCAATATGAAATTCCAGATTGAGGTCAAGGGGCTGGCGCAGCTGTCGCGGCTCTTGGCACGTCTTGAGCAGCAGCCGGGTATCATGAGTGCGCGCCGTCTCGTGGTCGGGATGAAATGAGCCTGCGGGCGCTGTTTTGTTGAGTCCGAGATGGACCAGATGGTTTTATCTGAAAAAGGTTGCCGAGAACGTCGGCATCCGCTAAGGTAGTTAAAATTTAGGCAGTATTCAGCTGCCGCAGATGAGTTGAATTGCAATGAAATGGCAGGATGTCGGGGAGCTTCCCTGTTCGGTGGCGCGCAGTCTTTCGGTCGTCGGTGATCGCTGGACTGGGCTGATCTTGCGTAATGCATTTCTATCGGTGCGTCGCTTTGAGGATTTTCAGTCGATCCTCGGGATTCCACGCCACATCCTCTCGGTCCGCCTCAAAAAACTGGTCGAAGCCGAAGTCTTAAAAAAAGTGCCCTATCAGGAAGCGCCGGTGCGCTATGAGTATCGCCTGACCAATAAAGGCCGCGATCTGTATCCGGTGATTCTGGCGCTGGCGGCATGGGGCGACAAGTGGCTGGATGGTGGTCTGGGCAAGCCCCTGATCTATGTGCACAAGACCTGCGGCAATGCCTTTACCCCGATTACGATCTGTTCGGAATGCCGAGAGCCGATCAATCCGCGTGAGGTTGAAGCGCATGCGGGCCCAGGTCTGCAGGCGCACTATGATCTACAGCAGGACCTGCAGGCAGTGCAGGATCTTCCTGTCGCGCCGCAGTTGGATGAGGCTGGATAAAAGGGCTGGCGTAGTATCTCGATGCAGGCCGGCAGAAGCGGGTTTTGCAGTAGAAATGGAACAGGGTGACTCGCGGTTCCATTTTTTAAACTTGTATTAGTTCAAAAATAGAACTTATAATCGGTCACATGATATTTGACTGCGTGTCAGGGGCTGCTGGACCTGACGCGCTACCTTGAGATTGCTGGAGCGGGACATGAATTTGAAAGAGATGACGGGTTTACAACTGATGCAGGCCGTGGCACAGGGTTTGCTCCCCAAGCCTAATATCGCCAAGACCATGCCGATGGAGCTGGATGTGATCGAAGATGGCCGTGTCGTCTTTATCGCGACGGCGAATAGTTCGCATACGAATCCTTTGGGTGGCGTACATGGCGGCTTTGCGGCGACAGTACTGGACTCGGTGACGGGCTGCGCGTCACATACCAAGCTGGCAGCAGGTGAGGGCTATGGCACCATTGAGCTGAACGTGAAGATGTGCCGTCCGCTTCCGTTTGATCAAGCCCTCCGCGCCGAAGGCCGTGTGATCAATGTCAGCCGCAATCTGATCATCAGTGAGGGCGACATCCGTGATGACGCAGGCAATCTGTATGCCTTTGCCACCGCGACCTGCATGATTATTCGATAAGCGCGATGCGTTAAAAGCCATTCGAATAGCACTTATTGATGAGTGTTATTCGATAAACGTGCCGCGTGATTCACCCAGACGATATATCGCGGTATGGTTTGCCCCCTGAGCCTGATTCGTCATGCAACGGATAGGGTTCTTGTGTAAGATGACCACACAAAAACAGACAGTGCAGCGCCCGATTGACGCTCTGAGGATGATGCGATGACCCCGGCTACAGACAAGCAACTGAAGAAAAGCACAGAGACGAAACATACAGTCACAGAAAAAACCGCCTGTATCCTGTGTTCGCGCAATTGCGGCCTGGCCGTTGAGATTGCCGATGGGCAGTTCACGCGTATCAGTGGTGATGACGATCATCCGGTGTCCAAAGGCTATTTCTGCCAGAAGGCGGCGCGTCTGGAGCACTACCAGCAGCTCGGCGACCGTCTGCGCCATCCGCTCAAGCGCATGCCCGATGGCAGCTTCGTACAGGTCAGCTGGGATGAGGCGCTGACCGACATTGCCCAGCGTTTGCTGGCGATTCGCAAGAAACACGGTGGCAGTGCCTTTGCCTTCGTCGGTGGTGGCGGGCAGGGCAATCACTTGGGTGCCGCCTACAGTCGTCAGATATTGGCGGCGATGCGCAGTCGCTATGCTTACAATGCCTTAGGTCAGGAGAAGACTGGCGATTTCTGGCTCAATGGTCGCCTGTTTGGTCGTCAGGACTGTCACACTACCGAAGACGTCGAGCATGCTGACTATGTGCTCTTTATTGGCACCAATCCTTTTCAGGCGCACGGTATCCCCAATGCGCGTGACACCCTGCGTGAGCTGAAAAAAGACCCGCTGCGCACCATGGTGGTGATCGATCCGCGCGTATCCGAGACCGCCAAGCAAGCCGACATTCATCTGCAGGTCAAGCCCGGCACAGATGCCTATCTCATGAGCGTGATGTTGGCGGTGATCGTACGCGAAGGTCTGCATGACCGCGCGTTCCTTGCCAAGCATTGCCGGGGCTTTGAGGCGGTCGAAGAGGCGCTGCTACAGATCCCGATCGAAGAGTACGCACGTCGCTGCGATGTACCGCTGGCCGACATCAAATACGTGGCGCGTGGCTTTGCCAAGGCCGAACGCGCCTGCGTACGCATCGACCTCGGTATCCAGCATACGCTGCATACGACCTTAAATGGGTACCTTGAAAAACTGCTCTATCTGATCACGGGTAACTTCGGCAAGCGCGGCGGTAATAATCTGCATAGCATGTTTCTGCCGGTACTCGGTCATACCGATGAGCGCAAGGCGAAATACAAGCGCACCGCCTACCATGGCATGTACCCGATCGCAGGCATCTATCCACCCAACATCCTGCCGGATGAGATTCTGCTGGCGAAAGAACACCGCATCCGTGCGGTCTTCGTCGATAGTGCCAATCCGGTGGTGACCTATGCCGATACGGCGGCCTATGTCAAAGCCTTCCAGAGCTTGCAACTGCTGGTCGTGGTCGATGTCGCCATGACCGAGACGGCGCGTCTGGCGCACTATGTGCTGCCTGCGGCGTCGCAGTTCGAGAAATGGGAAGCGACGGGATTTAATCTTGAATTCCCCGAGAATGCCTTCCACCTGCGTCATCCGCTGTTTCATCCGCTGGATGAGAGCCTGCCGGAGCCGGAGATCTATACGCGCATTCTGGAGCTGATGGGCGAGATACCGAGCGACTTTCCGCGTCTGTCGCGGATTGCGCGCCATGAGCCTAAAGCCTCAGGGCATCTGGCCTATATGGGCGCGGTCGGTGTTTATCTCGCCGGTCACAAGCGCATGATTCCTTTTGCGGCCTCTATCGTCTATCGCACGCTGGGTCCTGTGATGCCGCAGCGTGGTGCCGCCGCTGCGCCATTGCTTGCCCTGTCGATCCAGTATGCGCAGAAGCACTACGATGCGGTACGACGTGCCGGACATGCGGGCAATCGCCTGACGGTCGGTAGCAATCTCTTTGATGCCATCATGACGCGGCGTGAGGGGACGGTGATTAGTCACCATACCTTCGATGAGATGTGGTCGATGATCGCCTATCCGGATCGACGTGTGCATCTCGAGATTCCGGAGATGCTGGCGGAGCTTGCGGCGTTGGCAACCGAAGTGCTGCCGGGCGCGGACTATCCGTTCATCCTCATGGCAGGCGAGCGTCGTAGCTATAATGCCAATCAGATCTACCGTGATCCGGCGTGGCGCAAGGTCGATCCGCATGGGGCGATGCGGATGCATTCCGAGGATGCCGCGCGCCTTGAGTTGGTCGACGGCAGTCGTGCCCGTTGCCGTTCGGCGGGTGGCGAGATTACGGTCGTGATCGAGGTGGATGACAGTGTGCGCCGTGGTATGGTCACGCTGCCGCATGGCTATGGCATGCGCTATCAGGGGGGCGAGCCGGTCGGCCCCGAGCTGAACCGTCTGACCTCAGGCATACACTGTGATCCGCTGTCACGCACGCCGTATCATAAGTATGTGCCGGTGCATATCGAGAAGCTGGACGCGTCTACGGATGCGGTGGCTTAACGGAGACGTTCTAGGTTTTAGTGCTTTAAATCTAGGTTGATCATATCGCTGTCAACATGAGTAGCGTCGTCAACATCGATCTCAAAGAGCTGATTGAAAGCGTGAATAGCCGCAGGCAGTGAGTCGAACCAGTCACAGCGCTCCACGGGCGATGTTTCTATGAAAAGTTCAACGAACTGTTTAGCGGAATGCCGTAGCTGCTGCTCATCGACGGGTAAATAAAAATAATCCGCACTCTGAATGGCATATCGGCCTGTTTCCAGATGACGCAGGCCGCAGTATTTGATGGCGAGGGTATCGCTGATTCGCGCCCATACGGGCATTTCTTGAAACAAATCCAATATTTCAAATTCCTCTTTTTAATCTATCTTGCAACGCAGTGATATTAGCTCAGGCTATGTGGCACTGTATTGGCAGTCAATTGCTGGTGAAATGCCAGAATGGCGGCGGGCAGGGAATGATACCAGTCGCAGCGCGCCTTGGGTGACTCGTCGAGCATGAGCTCCACAAACTGCTTTTGCGACGCCATGATTGGTTGATGTGTGACGGGGAGATGGAAATAATCCGCGCTCTGAATGGCGTATTGCTGCGACTCCAAGTGATGCAGACCGCAGTATTTGATAGCGAGCGTATCACTGACCCGCTCCCATACGGTGACTTCCTGAAATAAATCCATAGTCTCAATCCTTTGCTGCGTGCGATGAAAGATTAGAACATCTGGTCAAATTTGGTGTCATAATTGCATAAATAGCTGCTTCTGGTGCTACATCAAGTGTAGCAAAGCGCAGGCGTCAGTTTGATGTCTGTCGTGGCACCAATCGTGGAAGGATCACATGGAAAACACGTTCTTTTCGGCAACCATCGTATTGCTGCTCATCACCGACCCCTTAGGCGGAGTACCGGTCTTCACCAATGCGCTCAAAGGCGTCAAACCTGAGCGGCGTCCGTTTATTATCCTGCGTGAAGTCTCGATTGCGTTTTTGATCCTGTTGGCCTTCATGCTGGGCGGACAGCGTTTCCTTGACCTACTGCAACTTAGCAATCTGTCGCTGGAGCTGGCGGGCGGGATTGTCCTCTTTTTGATTGCGCTGCGCATGGTGTTTCCGGCGATGGCGTCTGGCGGTGCCGAGGTGATCCCTGATGAGCCGTTGATCGTGCCGCTGGCGGTGCCGATGCTGGCGGGTCCGTCGGCGATGGCGACGGTGATGCTGATGGTATCGCAGGCCCCCAATCGTATGCTGGAGTGGGTGGCAGCGCTCGCGGTGACCATGACGGTCTGTGCGGTGGTGCTGCTCCTATCCGGCTGGATGCAGCGGATACTGGGGGATAGTGTGCTGAAGGCCTTTGAGCGGCTGATGGGGCTGATACTGGTGGTGCTGTCGGTCGAGATGATCCTGAAGGCGATTCGGTTGTTTATACAGAGTTTGTCTGTGGCGTCCTAAGTGCTGTGAATTGGAGGGAGTTAAAAAAGATTGTGATTGTAGGCAATGAATGAAAAGGTTCCACAATAGCAATTGTTGCTGTGCTTTTTATGCGGGATAGCCTGCCGCAGGCGGAACGATTGACTGGGCAATCGTCGGCAAAACCCCTTTTTCGCGCAAGCTCTTTTCCACACAAGCGAGCCATCCTTGGCTCGAACAGTTGCGCTCAGCGTCCTTGCAAAGCAGTCATGCATTTAGAAACAGACCTGCATCAGGTCGATGCTGTTTTCTTGATATGTCGCTTCAGAACTAAGGCGCGGCAGGCCGATCCTTCAGCGCATGCCCCATTTCAAACATCGCCCTTTGCTTCTCCTCGGGCGTGTATTTCAATCCCAGCTCGCCATTCTGCTCTGCCATCGCCAGTGTCTGTATCGCTTCAGGCAGGTCGAGGTCGGCGGCTTGTTTATATAGCGCCACCGCATGTGCTTCATCCTTCGCCACGCCATCACCATCGCGATAGGCATTACCGAGCATAAAGAGCCCCGCAGGCAGATCATGCTGGGCGGCAATGCCAAACCAGTGTGCCGCAGTCGCAGCGTTAGACGGCACGCCATAGCCGGATTTATAGATTAATCCCAGATAATACGCGGCATTGGGGTCGTTCTTGGCACCGCTGATACTCAGCCATTTGAATGCCTGTGCGTCATCCTTGGCAATCCCATCATGGCCTAAGAAGTAAGCCTTGCCCAAGATCGTCGCACTGCCGGTATCTCCCTGACTGGCGGCGTCGGTCAGGAGCTTGATGGCGTCGTTTGGCTTGCCGCGATGCAAATAAACCTCCCCCAGCGCCCGCATGGCAGGGATCTGAGCATGGGCCGCAGCGTCCTGCAGATACTCCAGTGCATGCGTGTCGGCACCGGCCGAGGCTTCGACCCGCCATTGCTCGATCTGGTTTTCCGTCACCTCGGCATAAGCCTGACTTTGCCATATAAAAAGAACAGCAGCGGTCATGACGACCGCTACTGCTGTGAGAAGCATCCACGAACGTGACTTCATAGGTAGACAGTCCGCCCGTTATTTCGACAGGTCAATGCTGTAGACCGCCAGACCCTTGCCTGAGCCGTCATCCGCCTTGATCTGTTGTACATTGTTAATGCCTGCGGCTTGTGCCAGCGTCAGCTTGTTTGGCGCAGAGGTGAAGATCACATTGCCTTGGGTGGTGACTTTGGTGAAGTTCCAGCTGCGGTCGCCACCATTTCGCGCACGGGTGATGGTCTTGATATTTTTGATATAGCTGATCAGGACATCGCGGTTGGCATCCGGGGAGGCATAGATGGTCTTGCTGCCGTCGAGACCGGGGAAGTTACCGCCGCCGCTGGCACGGTAGTTGTTGGTGGCGATGATGAAGGACTGCGTCGGATCAATCGGCGCGCCTTTGTAGGTCAGGTTCTTGATCCGGCTGCCCTTGGCCTGAGTGACGTCGATCTCGTAGTGGATGTCGGCACTGGTGAACATATCGAAGTTGTAGCCCGGATAGCTACTGACCAGCGTCTGATCGGTGGTCTTGGTGGGATCAATCCGGTTGAAGCGCTGCGCGGCAGTCTCCAGCCAGTTCTGGATATCGGCACCGGTGACTTTGACGGCGTAGATGGTGTTGGGGTAGAGGTAGAGGTCGGCGGCATTGTTGATCGCGACATTGCCTGCGGCGACATCGGTAAAGTCGGTGCCACCCGCAAAGCCGCTCTTGAACGGCGCACTGACCGACAGTACCGGAATGCCCGCATACTGGGGCAGGTTGGCCTTGACGTAGGTGCTGACATAGTCGGCCTGTGCTTGGTTAACGATCTCGATGGCACCCGGATCGCCCACATCGGCAAAGAAGCTGTTCATCTCGTAGTCGGTGCTGCCAATCGGCGTCTTCACGTAGTTGATGGTGGCCTGATGCTCGGCGCTGATCAGATTGGCGACGTTCGGATCGACATCGACGTAAGTGGTGGTGCTGGTGCCATCGGCATTTTTGGTCGTGGTAGCGATGTTGCGTGCTTGGACCACGGTTTTGGTCTTGTCTACCGACCATTTCTGACCGTCATAGGCCAGCTCAAGCTTGATCACGCCGAGACTCTTGCCCCAGAAGTTGCCCATCACGGTCGGGATGCCATTCACAGTGCCATTGGCTTTATCCACGCCCGGCAGATTGAACTGTCCCTGCGTACTGCTGGCATCCGGGAAGAGCAGATGCGAGTGACCGATCATCATGGCATCGACGCCGGGCACCAGCGACAGATGGTAGCTGCCGTTTTCCATGGTGGGTGAGTAGGTGCTGTTGTCCAGACCACCGTGTGAGACGACCACGATCAGGTCGGCGCCTTTGGCTTTCATTTCGGGGATGAACTGGGCGGCGGCTTCCTTGACGCCGACGGTATAGACTTTGCCGTCCAGCCAGCGTTTATCCCAGTTGAGGATCATGGGTGGGGTAAAGCCGATCACGCCGACCTTGATGGTTGCGGTGATGGGTTTGCCACTCGGATCGGTCGCGGTGACCGTCTTGCTGACGATCTGGTACGGCTGAAACAGTGGTTGCTTGGTGCGCACGCTGTAGACGTTGGCGAGTGCCAGCGGAAATTTAGGTCCACTACAAGCGGTCTGCTGAGCCGGTGCAGGCAGGCCGTCAACGTCAAATTTGCTGCCGGTGACCTGATTGAGGAAGTTCAGGCCGTAGTTGAATTCATGGTTGCCGACGCCGCTGGCATCATAGCCCAGATAGTTCATGACTTTGTACTGGGCCAGTGTGTCACCGCAGGCGATGGGTTTGACCAGTGCTTGATAGTCTGCCAGCGCCGTGCCTTGTATCGCATCGCCATCGTCGATCAGCAAGGTGTTGGGGAATTCGCTGCGGGCATTCTTGATCAGGGTGGCGGTGCGCTCAAGGCCGACGGTCTTGTCTTCGGCGAGCTTGAAGTAGTCATAGCTCTGCACATTGGTATGCAGGTCGGTTGTCTCAAGCAGGGCTACCGTTGCGCGAGAGCCGGTGGCAACCGGTGTCGGCGTGGGGACGGGTGCCGGAGCAGGCGCGGGTGTCGGGATCGGTGTGCTTGGATTGGTGTTATTGTCATTGCTGTCACAGCCACTGATCAGGGCTGCCATTGCGATTGCACAACTGAGATAAAGGGTATTCCGCTGCATGTCCTGCTCCATCGTCTGCATAGTGTGGATGGTCAATTTGACCGACTGGAAGACTTTAGGCAGTGCTCATGACAATGTGATGAAATGTGTTTTTATTGTGGATTATTTTTGATGAAAAGTGATGTTTGAGGATGGAGGGATGTCGTCAAGCGCGTTTTTGGTCGCAGATGACCGATAAGCAGATGCTCACAGGTTGGGGAAATCAGAGCTAGGTGGTCACTTTCATTTGTAATTGAATAAGTTGTTTCTTAAGCACACGGCTATGGATGAATTGGGCGATAAACATGAATGTGAAACCAATACAGCCGTGTTTCCACACGAATGCGGCAAAATCAATACTGGGAACGTGATCGGCCATGATATTGATGCATGCGATAAACAGATAAAGCCCACCGCAGCATCGCAAAATGATCGTGATGAGATCGTAGAATTTTTGCATAACGTGTCTCGGCGCTTAAAGAAGCTGGTGGCTAATCTTGGTGGAAGTATAAGGGAAGGGCTATGTTGATTAGATAGAAAATTTAAGATAAAAGTGCTTGATTTTTAGGCGGACTGGATTAGAATGCTGTCCATATCGCGGACGATTGCCGTCTGCCCCGGATTTTGTATAAACGTTTTATTGGCCGTACGCTATGTACATTGATAGAGGAGTGACCGCGACATGATTTCAGGAATTCAGCATACATAGGCGCAGTCGTCACCGTTCGGGCGACTGCAAGCCAGCGTGCTTCGCCGTTAGCCCGAATGCAAGGTCCTCCAAACCCGGCATTCGCCGGGTTTTTTATTGCCTGTATTTGGGGTGATGGTTTTTGCACGACTGCCTTTTATAAAACATGCCTATCAGATCACGGACATCGATAACACTATTTTTTGAGCATGATGATGAAAAACAAAAATCCTCCTCAGTTTCGCGAGCGGAACCACCTGGCCCTGCACCCGCTCCTGCATAAGGGCGGCGTGCATCACACCGAGAAAGCCGAAGTTGTCCGGCGTCGTGAGCGACGTCAGGTCAGTCAGTACCTGCGCGATCAGGACTGGCTGCATCTGGATGCCGACGACGCAAGGCTGCCGGAC
>JASLEL010000394.1 GCA_030151145.1 Aquirhabdus sp.
CCACATGGAAGCAGTCTTACAAGCCATTGAAGTCCTGATCCGGGATCAGGACTTGTGGGTCAGGACACGACCAGAATCATTCGTCGTCCTGTCCTTCACCCACACGGCGGCGGAACTTTTGACCTGCGCGGAAAGTCACCACGCGACGTGCAGAAATCGGAATTTCTTCGCCGGTCTTTGGATTACGACCCGGACGCTGGCGCTTGTCACGCAGCTCAAAGTTGCCAAAACCGGAGAGTTTTACCACTTCGCCTGTGATCAGCGACCGGGAAATCTCGTTAAAGAACAGCTCGACCAGTTGCTTGGCCTCACGGCGATTAATGCCGGTTTTCTCACTTAGATTATCAGCCATCTCGGCTTTCGTCAGTGCAGTCATGATGCCCTCAATGTTGCGTCATAGTGATGAGCCAACGCGTCAATCACACGCTGCATCCCATCTTTGATTTCGGAGTCTTCTAACGTACGCTCTGGATGTTGCCATAACAACGCAAAAGCTAAGGAACGATCGCCTTGTTCCACGCCCTGCCCGGTGTACTCGTCGAACAACCACACCTGCGCCAGCAACTCACCTGCGGCTTGGGTAATCGTATCCTGAATATCACTGGTTATAATTTTACCACTGATTAAAACCGCAATATCGCGTCTAACCGAAGGAAAACGTGAGAGTTCTGTAAATTTAGATCGATGAGTTAACATTAATACCTCAAGATCCAGCTCAGCAACCCATGTCACGCCCAAGTCCAACTGATCCTCAAGGGAGGGATGCAAGCGGCCCAGATAGCCGATGCTCACGCCATTGTGAATCATTTCAGCACTTTGCCCCGGATGCAGCCAAGCACGTGCCGATCTGATGAAATTAACGCCAACCCGCGCCGAAAGCAAGACCTGTGAAACATCTGCTTTAAAATCATAGAAATCCATTTGCGGCTTGGCCTCGCTCCATTGCTCGGGCACCCGACCACCCGTCGCAATCAGCGCCAGTGTCGGAATCTGCGCAAGCTGACTGATATCCCCTGTCGCATCCGGAATAAAGCGTAAGCCCGTCTCAAAGAAACGCACCCGATTCTGCTGACGATTGAGGTTGTACTGCACACACGGGATCAGACTCGCCATCAGTGTGGTACGCATGACGCCGAGTTCACTCGAGATCGGATTCGCCAGACGCAGCGGTGTCACGTCTGGATTGAGCGTTTTCTCCATCTGCTCATCGACAAAGCTAAAGCTCACCGCCTCCTGATAGCCCGAGGTCACCAGCGTCTGACGCAGTGCCTGCAAGCTTAAATGATCACTCGCCGGTGCAAGCGTCATGGTCTGGATCGGCATCTGGAAAGGGATATTGTCATAGCCATAGATCCGCGCGACTTCTTCACCCAAATCCTGCGCGATGGTTAGGTCAAAGCGATGTGACGGCGGCAGTGCATGCCAGTCCAGCTCATGCCCGGTGACCTGAATGCCGAGACGCTCCAAGGTACCCACCACGAAGTCAGCACTCACGCCAAAGCCCAAGAGGCGACGGATATCGTCCAGTGTAAAAGGAATCGACGCACGTTTTGGCAGTGCATCCAGACGCTCGGTCACCGTGACCGGACCGGCCTGACCACCCGCCAACTGCAGGATCAGGGTCGTGGCACGCTCAAGCGCAGGCAGCGGCAGCTCAAAGTCCACACCACGCTCAAAGCGGTGTGAGGCATCGGTGTGCATACCGTAGCGGCGCGCCCGACCTGCGATGGCCAGCGGCTCAAAGAAGGCGCTCTCAAGGAAAATCTCACTAGTGGCATCTGTCACGCTCGAATCCAGACCACCCATGATCCCCGCCATCGCCACAGGACCTGCATCATCACAGATCAAGAGCGTATCGCCATCCAGCGTCACTTCTTGATCATTGAGGAGTTTGAGCTTCTCACCTGCGGTAGAGACACGGACCTGAATGCCGCCTTGCAGCTTAGCCGCATCGAAAGCATGCAGTGGCTGACCCAGCTCCAGCAGGACAAAATTGGTGATATCCACTAGGAGGCTATGCGTACGCACACCCGAACGCGTCAGGCTATCCGCCATCCACGCCGGTGTCGCGGCCGTTGGATTGATTCCGGTGATCACGCGTCCCGCATAGCGTGGGCATCCCAGACGCTGTACATCATCGCTAATGGTCACGGTCAGGGCGCGATCGGACGACACATTGGAGGTCACGATGGCCGGTTCATTGACAGCGAGGTTGTTAATCACACCCAGCTCACGGGCAAGGCCGCGCACACTCAGGCAGTCACCACGATTCGGCGTGATACCCAGCTCAATGATCTGGTCATCCAGTGCCAGATAGTCACGGATATTGACGCCAATCGGCGCATCCGCAGACATGATTAAGAGGCCATCGACGGCATCCTCAAGGCCAATCTCACTCGCGCCGCACAGCATGCCTTGCGAGTCCACGCCGCGCAGCTTGCTCGGCTTGATCTTAAAGTCGCCCGGCAGCACCGCACCGATCAACGCTACGGCCACTTTCAGGCCCACGGCGACATTGGGTGCCCCGCAGACGATCTGCAGCGGCTGACCACCATTTACATCACTACCGGCATTCACGGTCGTCACACGCAGACGGTCAGCATCGGGATGCTGCACCACGGTCAGTACTTCACCGACCACGACACCTGTAAAGTGCGGTGCCACCGGCTCCTGACTATCGACTTCAAGGCCCGCCATAGTCAGTTGATGACCCAAGGCATCGCTTGACACTTGCGGATTAACCCAACTGCGCAACCAACGTTCACTGATCTTCATGATTAAGCCTCCTTGCCGGCTGTGTTGTTGGCTACAGCGGTCGCATTGACAGACGATGCAGCAAACTGTCGTAAGAAGCGCACATCATTTTGATAGAACATCCGCAGGTCATTGACCTGATAACGCAGCATGGCAAAGCGCTCAATGCCCATGCCGAAGGCAAACGCACTGTAGCGCTCAGGGTCGATATTGCAGCTCTTCAGCACATTCGGGTGCACCATGCCACAGCCCAAGACCTCCAGCCAGCGCCCCGACTCGCTCATGATGTCCACCTCGGCACTCGGCTCGGTGAACGGGAAATACGACGGACGGAAACGCACGGTCAGTTCACGCTCAAAGAACACATTGAGGAACTGCACGATCAGCCCCTTCAACTCGGCAAAGCTCGTGCTCTCGGTCACGACCAAGCCTTCGATCTGATGGAACATCGGCGAATGGGTCTGGTCGGAGTCGCAGCGATAGACCCGACCTGGACAAATGATGCGGATCGGGGGCGCTTGCGTCTCCATGGT
>JASLEL010000402.1 GCA_030151145.1 Aquirhabdus sp.
CTGGCTTTGCACATCTGCCGTGTACTGCTCCGGGGTCTTGGGGGAGTTCGTCTCTACTGGCGGTGTCGGTGCCAGGTCTGTTGGCGTTACTGCTGGCATCGAGACCCCATTGGCCCTGGCCTCTGCCAGATCGTGCTCGGAGGGCGTCATCTGCGGTGGCACGGTGACGATTTGAGACTGAGGCGGCGTGCTGGCCTGTGGCGGGGCGCTGGTCGGCGCAGTCAGGTTGACCGTGGGAATGGGTGGGCGAACATAAGCGACGAGCATGATCAGCGCGGCGATGAGCACGATCCCGAGTCCGAGGTACCGATATCGAGAGAGAGATGTGGTCAACGGTGACTGTTTTTTGGAGGGCATCATGGTCGGGTCTCGTCATGCATCATCAAAGGCCTGCGTGTAGCGGCGGGCCGGAGGGTTGTTCCGAAGATAGTCCACGGCACGCACGGGTGTGCGTACTGTGGTTTGGTTTGAAGGCGCGATCGTGACGGCTTAGCCCGTGGTCGTGATCTGTCCGATCTCGACATGACCGGCAAAACGTCTGAGGAACAGCGTATCGTTGCTCACCGTGGCGGTGAAGTCGTACCAGCAGTTGGTATAGAGCTGCACGTTCCAGTAGTCGGTCATCGTTGCACCGGCAGCGACGGTGTAGGTCCATGGACCATCGCCACGATAGGCATTGGAGGTCACGGTAAAGGTCACGGCGGCAGCGGTATTGTTGGTCATCGTCAGGATCAACTGTGCTTGACCTGCCGTCGATAAATTATACGAGGACGTCACCTCAACCCCACTGCCCGCCGTATGGATATTGCCCTTAAAGCGGCGCAGGAAGCCATTGGTGCTGTAGCACGACAGGTCATATAGACCACCACCATAGGTCTGCACGCTGAAGTAATCAGAGACACTGCCATTGGACGGTACATCGTAGTCATACGGCGAGTCCGTGCGATAGGCATTCGGCGCGATCTGGAAGTGGGCCGACTGAGCGCCGGTATTGGTCATGGCAATCCAGAACTTCTGAGTCGACTGCACGATATAGCTGGTGGCATTGGGCTGATACGGCAGCGGCATGGCGGGTTTGGTGCCGCTTTCCTGTACCGGCATCGTGCCGGTGCTCGGTACGGTTGCCGCTGGCAGGGTGCTGCATTCGGTGTTGGCCGTGGTGAGCGCGCTGGCAGTATTCGGCATGGCCGGTACTGTGACCGTGGTATTGGTGAAGTTCAGCGCCGAGGTGAGATCACCGCAGAGTTGACGACGCCATGCCGAGATATTGGTAGCCTGTACGCCGGTCCATGTCTCGATAAAGCGCAGGACCGAAGTATGGTCAAAGATCTGCGAGCAGACATTACCCCCCGTGCTCCACGGCGAGGCGATAATCGCCGGCACGCGCGGGCCGAGGCCAATCGGCAGACCACTGACGAATTCACCAGCCGTGCCGGCAGGTGGTGCTGGCGGGATGAGGTGATCAAAGAAGCCGTCGTTCTCATCATAGTTGAGGATGAACACGGTCGACGCCCACACCGAAGGGTCGGCGGTGAGTGCCGTGAGTACCTGATTGATCATGTCGGCGCCTGCGGCAGGCTCGTAGTCCGGATGTTCGGTCGAGGAGGCCGGGCCGACGATCCACGATACCTGAGGCAGCGTACCATTCAGGACATCATTCTTGATGGCTGCAGCAATGTTGCTGACGGTGGTACCACCAGCCAGACTGGGTACTGATGACATCCCCCGATCATGCAGTGGTGTGCCGGCTGCAGCATTGCGGAAATTATTAAACCATGCCAGTGCGTTGTCGTCATAGTTGTCGGCGGTGTTCTGGTAGACCTTCCAGCTCACGCCTGCATTCTGCAGTTGCTCAGGATAGGTGATCCAGCTAAAGCCGGGTTCATTATTGTTGGTGACAGGACCGCCGCCCGTGCCATTGGGATCAATCATGCCGGTCATGTGATACAGGCGATTGGGATTGGTCGGGCCGAGCAGTGAGCAGTGGTAGTTATCACAGATGGTGAAGGCATCGGCCAAGGCATAATGAAACGGGATGTCATTGCGGGTGAACTGTGCCATGGTGAATGCGCCTTTGGCGCTGATCCAGCCGTTCCATTTGCCGCCATTGCGCGCGTTGTGTGTACCGGTCCATGAGTGATCCAGATCGGCCAGACACTGTGAGCTGGTCTTGGTGGTATCGGTATGAAATGGCAGGGTGATGCTGGAGCCATTGGGCTGCTGAAAAATGGTATTGCCATTCGACTGGATAAACGGCGTACGATCCGAGAAACCGCGGACACCCTTGAGCGTGCCGAAGTAATGGTCAAACGAGCGGTTTTCCTGCATCAGGATCACCACATGCTTGACCGCAGAGAGCGAGCCACCTGCGGGGGCTGCTGCCAGTGCGCGTCGTATACCGAGGGGCAGCATGCCGAGCCCCACGATCCCTGAGGTGGCACCGATAAACTTGCGTCTTGAAAACTTATCCATATTTGTCTCCCTACCCTAAAAGAAATGAATCTAAATTGATCGCATGGTCTGAAAAAAACATCACGATCCTAGGGCTGGCAAATGGCAGAACAATGACTATTCAGTGACAAAGCCATGATGAAATGATGACAGTGATTTGCTGTATCCGAATGGCTAATGAAAAATAAAAATTTATTTAAATTTAATGAATTAAGACTGTGAACTGATACGCAGAATTTGGATGAAAGCGAAAATAAAGGTCTTGAATTGAAGGGTATGATATGAGAGGGCGTCGGACCGACGCTCCGTATGGGTGCCTCGGATTGGTCGATCAAGATGGCAGGAGGAAGCTATGTTCCAGAGCATGCTGAAATGGCTCAAATCGTTTACGCGTCAGAAGCCTTTCCCGACCATCACATGGCCCTCGGGTAGCGAGCGAGTAGTCTTAGCCACGACGCTCGGCATTGGTGAATTACATCGTCGGGTCAGAATGTCATTGATGCGATTAAGAGATGATTTGGACTGGTTTAATGGCAGCTATTGGATCAAACCGTGGGACCCATTTTGATCAGGAACTATGATAGCAATCCGTTGAAACCATCGCTGATGGATGTTGATCATGCCTTGGATATCAAATCTGCTCAGGACTATCTGATACAATTATTTTCTTTAACCCCAGACGAGGTCTATTGGATCTGTCCTTCAGAAGTTGGATAAGAAAGCAGAATGATCTCACTATAAAGCTTTCGCTGAATGAGCCTCACTTCCCGATACAAAAACTACCAAAGATCTTGCCCAGCAAATCATCCGCCGTAAACTCGCCCGTGATCTCGCTTAAGGCATTCTGTGCCAGCCGCATCGACTCTGCCATTAGCTCGCCTGCCCGATAGTCCACGAGCTGTACACGGGCATCGACCAGATGCGCCTGCGTACGTTTGAGCGCATCGATATGTCGCGTACGCGCGATGAAGGTATTCTCCTCGGGATGATAGCCCGCCTGATCACTGATCAGCGTCACTAGCCCATCAATGCCCAGTCGCTGCTTGGCTGACAGCGTGACATGGCGATAGCCGTTGATGTCTGAGATACCCGTTTCACGTGTCGCCAGATCCGCTTTATTGCCGATCAGGACCAGTCGCTTGGGGTCCAGATGCTGATGCAGGTCTTCTTCAAAGAAATGATGCGCCAATGCCAACGGATCGTGATCGGTAGACAGGTCATAGACCAAGAGTAAGAGATCGGCTTGGTCGATCTGGCTATAGGCGCGGCGGATGCCCTCCTGCTCGACCAGATCCTCGGTCTCACGCAGGCCAGCGGTGTCGGTCAGGGTGATGGGCAGACCGTTCAGGGTGATCTTCTCGTGCAGCACGTCGCGCGTGGTGCCTGCGATGGGGGTCACGATGGCGCGATCGACACCGGACAGGGCGTTTAAGAGGCTGGATTTACCGGCATTGGGCTTGCCTGCGATCACGACTTGCAGACCTTCGCGCAGCAGTTGGCCCTGACGTGCAGACGACAGCACACTGTCAACCGATGCCATGACTTCATCCAAGAGGCTTAATATCTTGCCGTCTTCGAGAAAATCGATCTCTTCTTCAGGAAAATCTATCGCCGCCTCGACATGCAGTCGCACATGGATCAGGCGCTCAAGCACGGTCTGAATCCGCTCGGAGAAGACGCCCTGCAGGGAGCGCACGGCGGAGCGTGCGGCCTGCTGGCTCACGGCATCAATCAGATCGGCGATGGCTTCCGCTTGGACGAGGTCCATCTTGTGATTGCTGAAGGCACGCGCGGAGAATTCACCGGGTCCGGCTGCGGTGGCGCCCAAGGTAAGCACGCGGGCAAGCAAGGCATTCTGTACCACGATCCCGCCATGGCCTTGCAGCTCTACGACATCTTCTCCGGTAAAGGAATTCGGGCCTGGGAAATACAGCACCAAGCCCTCGTCGATGGTCGAGCCGTCGTCATCCAGAAAGCGGGCAAACTGCGCCATGCGTGGCTGGCTGACGGCTTTGCCGGTCAGGGCTTCGGTAATGGCGCGAGCCTTGCTCCCCGATAGCCGGATCACGCCGATGCCGCCGCGGCCTAGGGGTGTGGCGATGGCGGCGATGGTGGTGGTGGGCGTTGCGAGATCGGACATGGATGGGCTCAAGGGGTGGTAGATAAAACAGGGTGATTTAGCCCGTCAATCATACCGTATCAGGCTATATCGTATCAAAAGTCATATGCTGTTCAGATAAGAAACACGCCTATACGAGTTTCATAGGGTGTGATGTTTTATATGTGGAGCGCCTGCCGCGGGCCTTCCTTTTGACTGGGCAAAAGGAAGCAAAACCCCTTTTTCGCACAAAACTCGCCATCCATGGCTCGGACAGTTGTGCTCAGCGTCCCTGCGAAGAGCAAAAGCACACCTTAATTGAATGTCATTAGCATTAAACGGGCTATGCTTCTTTTACGGCCTTTGTATTATGTCGTGACCCAGAAATGTCTCATCAGTCACGCCGAGGCTGTTGCATATTTAACCAATTTAGATTATAAAACTATGCAACTGAGTGCATATTTGCGCATTGCTCAAATATGCACCTTCGAGCTGATGTCTGCCAGAGTATTAAAAACAGGAATTCACCATGACCGCGACCACGTCTCCTTACCCGCATCTGCTTGCCCCGCTGGATTTGGGCTTTACTACCCTGCGTAACCGCTCCCTGATGGGCTCCATGCACTTGGGGCTCGAAGACATGCCGCAGGGCCATGAGCGTGTGGCGGCCTTCTATGCCGAGCGTGCGCGTGGCGGTGTGGCGCTGATCGTGACCGGTGGTGTGGCACCCAATCCCGAAGGCGCGGTGTTTCATGGTGGCAGTGTGTTCAACACCATCGAAGAAGCCGACCATCACAAGGTCATCACCGAGGCGGTGCATGCCGCAGGCGGCAAGATCGCACTGCAGATCCTGCATACCGGTCGCTACAGCTATAGCCCGAACAGCGTCGCGCCGAGCGCAATCAAGGCACCGATCAATCCTTTCGTACCGCACGCCCTGACTGGCGATGAAATCGAGAAAACCATTGCCGACTTCGTCAACTGCGCCAAGCTTGCGCAGCATGCAGGCTATGATGGTGTCGAGATTATGGGCTCGGAAGGCTATCTGATTAACCAGTTCATCGCTGCGCGCACCAATCACCGTGATGACGAATGGGGTGGCAGCTATGAGAACCGCATCCGCCTGCCGATCGAGATCGTACGTCGTACACGTGAAGCCGTAGGCACCAATTTCATCATCATCTACCGTCTGTCGATGCTGGATCTGGTCGAAGGTGGCTCGACTGCGGACGAAGTGCTGCAATTGGGCAAGGCCATAGAAACCGCTGGTGCGACCCTGATCAATACCGGCATTGGCTGGCACGAAGCTCGCGTACCAACCATCGCGACCAAAGTACCGCGTGCGGCGTTTACTTGGGTGACCAAGAAATTCCGCGAGCATCTGTCGATCCCGCTCGTCACTACCAATCGCATCAATGCGCCTGACGTGGCCGAGCGTATCCTCGCCGATGGCGAAGCGGATATGGTATCGATGGCGCGCCCGTTCCTTGCTGACTCACACCTGATGCAGAAATCGGCCGAAAACCGCGCTGATGAGATCAATACCTGTATCGGCTGTAATCAGGCTTGTCTCGACCATATCTTCTCCATGAAGCTGACCTCGTGTCTGGTCAATCCCTATGCCTGCCATGAGACCGAGCTGGTTGCACAGCCGCTCAACACCAAGAAGAAAATCGCCGTGGTCGGTGCCGGTCCTGCGGGCTTGGCATTTGCGCTGACGGCGGCTGAGCGCGGTCATGCGGTAACGCTGTTTGACCGTGACAGCCAGATCGGCGGGCAGTTCAATATCGCCAAGCAGATCCCGGGCAAAGAAGAATTCAATGAAACCCTGCGTTATTTCCGTAAGCAGCTGTCCTTAAGCACGGTCGATCTGCGTCTGAATACTGGTGTAGATGCGGGCTTGCTGAAGGCTGAAGGCTTTGATGAGGTGGTGCTGGCGACAGGTGTGACGCCGCGTCGTCTGGACATCGAAGGCATTGACCATCCGAAAGTGCTGAATTATATCGATGTGATCCTGAAGAAAGCCCCAGTCGGCGCACGTGTCGCGGTGATCGGTGCGGGCGGTATCGGCTTTGACGTGTCCGAATACCTGACGCATGAGGGCGAAAGCGCAACTCTGAATCCGAAGAAATTCTTTGCTGAATGGGGTATCGACCACGGCTATACCAACCGTGGTGGTCTGGTTGCGCCTGAAGTCCATCCGAGTCCGCGTGAAGTGTTCCTGCTGCAGCGTAAAGCCACCTCGGTCGGGGGCAATCTGGGCAAGACCACGGGCTGGATTCATAAAGCGGGTTTGATGAATAAAAAAGTCAAAATGATGGCAGGCGTTAGCTATGAGAAAGTCAGCGATGCCGGTCTGCATATCCGCGTCGGTGATGAAGAGCGCGTACTGGATGTCGATCACATCGTGGTCTGTGCGGGTCAGGAGCCCTTGCGCGCCATGTATGATGAGCTGCAAGCCGCTGGCATCTCGACCCATCTGATCGGTGGTGCCAAGGAAGCCGGTGAGCTCGACGCCAAGCGTGCGATCAAGAACGGCACCGAGCTGGGTCTGTCGATCTAAGCGTCGAATCCCGTTTTAGTCTCCTCAATGGCCGGACAAGGGCATGCCCTTTGTCCGGCTTACATCTGCTATCATCGGCGCAGTGCGTTCAATATCTGATCGCAATCTAAACTTCCGAGCGAACTGTGCAGCGATGAAACCCCGTCTCATCACATCAGGCGCCATCAAATCCGGTGTGATCACGCCCGGCATGATCACGCAGCGCGTCTACGCCTCATGGATGGCGGTGCTGCTGATTTCGCTATCAGGATGTGGCGGTGGGGCGTCTTCTGCGCTGCGTACAACGGCATCTATGGGCGCATCGTCGTCTGGCTCGCCGTCTTCTTCCAGTTCACCCTCTTCCTCTGCCACATCGTCATCCTCTGCCGGATTGCAGACGATTTCCGGTGGTCAACTGCCTGCTCCGGGTCAACTGATCATCACGCGTGCGACCGATGGCTCGCTGCTATCTCCGGCACAGACCGGCAGCGCGACAGCCACTCAGATCGTCAGCCTTGCACAGGCCGGAAGTGGTAGCGCCAATCCAGATGCGACGCAGAAGTTGCAACTCGCCCAGATCGCCAATCCATCGTTGCCGGTCAGTCAGTTGTGCGGCATGGATTTTCTGCACTACCAATACACGACCATGGATGCGCAGAGTCAGCCCACGACCGCATCCGGTGTGGTGATGGTCCCGCATGGTGGTGGCCCACAGTGTAGCGGCCCACGTCCGGTCGTGCTGTATGCCCATGGCACCATCCTGCAGCAAGCTATGAACCTTGCGGACTATGGCAATCCGTCCGATCCGGACTACGGCGAGATGACGACGCTCATGACCATGTATGCCGCACAGGGCTATATCGTCATCGCGCCCAACTACGCAGGCTATGACACCTCACCCCTCGGCTATCACCCCTATCTACAGCGGGTACAGCAGGGCAATGAAATGATCGACGCCCTGAAAGCGGGACGTGAGCTGCTGACATCTGGGCTGCTCTACCCGCAGGGTCAGGCTCCTGCGACGGACTCAGGAAAGCTCTTCGTCACCGGCGCGTCTGAAGGCGGCTATGTCGCGATGGCGGCGGCCAAAGCCATGGATGAGATCGGTATTCCCTATACCGCAGCCATGCCGATCTCGGGTCCGTATGCGATTGCGGCACAGTCGGATATGCTGTTTCAGGGCGCATTGACGCTGGCGGTGCCACCGTATCCTCTGATCGTCAATAGCTACCAGCAGCTCTATGGATCAACGCTCAATTTCGAGCAGTCAGGTACCGACGCGGTGTTTAACCCGGCTTATCAGGGGCTTTTGACCGCATATCCGGCCAGCGGGGCGCTACCTGCCATGCCGGTACTGGCGTTCAACGTGCTGAATAGCCACAGCCAGCAGCTCTTGGGTCAATACTGCGCTGCCAATACCTCCTCCCCACTCTGCAATCAGCCGACGGTGTTGTTTAACCCCGCCTATCAGCAGGATTATCTGGCGACCATCACCAGTGATCCTG